>JAKLQB010000746.1 GCA_022013615.1 Desulfobacterales bacterium
AAGACACCTTTGCGCCCAGGCTTTTTTGCGTCTCATAATTTTTCTGGATCATTGGCCAATTTTTTTCATTGGCAAAGAACAGATACCCATGCTGTTTGAATTCTGCATGAGCCTTTTCTCCGTCAACCTCCATTAAATCATCAAAGTTTTCAAAGATGCCTATACTGTATTGAGATATTTTTATGTTCTCAGGAAGACTGAACTGCTCTCGCACACCACCGGCGCTCAAGGTTGTAGACGCAAATTGGTAAGTGGGGTCTTTCTCAATGACCAGAATGCTGCCATCGAATCCATCGTGCATTAGGTTGTAGGAGATACTTGAGCCAATGATACCTCCCCCTATTATCACAATATCGTAAGACTTATTCAAAATGGAATCCTTTAGAAGATTGTGCAAACAAGTCCACTAATTCTCTCGAAGTGATGATCGGATGTAATTAGTTCTGCTCCGTGTTCCATGGTTTGTGCAGCAATCCAAATGTCATTGGTCGGAATTGGAGTTCCTTGTTGCTTAAGCAGCGCAGCGATTCTTGCATAACGGTCTGAAGTGATTTTTCCAATCTGTGCCAACTCCACAGCTTCATGGCAAAAATCGCCTGGCACCAAGAAGTCTACAGAACCACGCTGGTTTTCATCCGCCAATGAGGCACTTTCTGATATTCTTCCACTGACTACTCTTTACCCAGGAATATTTCTCAAAATACAGCTTGTCGCTTGAGTAAAACGTTCCCTTTTTCTTACGCTTGAGAATCTTCTCAAACTGCCCTGGTCCACCATTATACATCGCGTAAACGATTCTCGCGAAGGCGTCGTCATCCAGGGTCTTTCCTCCCTTCATTTTATTTATTCTATCCAAGGCGTACTTTCTTAAATAAAGATCGATAATTTCACAACCTGCTGCAGCGTTGTATCGTATGTCCCACCGCAGATGGTGCCGGTCGTATATGCCTCGCCAAATGCGTTCGTTTACCTGCATCAAACCCACGGAGGTGCGGTTGTAGGACAGAAGATAAGTCACTTTCCTCTTCCTCACCCTAAACTGCCTGAAACAGCTTTCCTGCCAAGCAGTGGAGAGGACGATCAGCCGATAGAGATCGTGGTATCTCTCCTCGATCTTACTGTCATTCAAAGCACCATCAGAGGCTTCCTCAAGGAGAGCTTTGACACGCTCAATGTACGTTTCGAAGTTTTTCTTCGAGAAGACCCACGGTTTAATGTCCTTGAACGTGATCGTCGATTTATCCGCTTTTGCCCAAGCTGGCTCACACATAAAGGACATTATCAGCTTCTTAAAACTGGAATCATCATCTTCATTGAAATCGATTTCTTCTCCCCCAATCTCCAATTCCTCCATATTGGTGACTGGACCTGATGCTTCCGGCGGTGCACCAAGGCCAAGGACCCTCCTAAGTTCTGGATTCACGCCAAGACGGTAATCTAGAGTCAATGATTTATCTTCCGCTAACAACCGTGCCAGACGGATTAAGCCGTTACGGCTGATCTCAATTCCCATGGTGGGGCTGATTTTATCTAAAGCCGATAAAGCGTCGGCAGCTGTAAAAAAAGCCAGGTAGTCGAGGAGAGACCTGGAGGGGTCATCTCCCAGCTGATTTCTGAAAATGGATGACAATTTTTCCCATGCCGCTATGAATTGCTCCCTGACAAAATCCCTTTCCACAGTTCCATCCAACAAGTCCGTGACAAATCGATGCCGGGTTTCCAGCAGTGTATCCAGAAGAATCTGACGATCAGCTTCAGATAAAGGCTCTTTTGAGAGAGAAGTAATTATATGCACTAAAAAAGAGTCCCACGCTTCCCAGGTATCAATAAATACTTCCAATTCCTCTGCGGAGATCCGCTCTTGTTCAATGTCTTTATCCTCTTCATAGATTTCCTCAACCTCCATAAGAATACCGATCTGTAATGCTCCGGGAGTTATATCAATTTTCCCCGGCCTCATACTTTCCAACATTCTTTGCACATGGACTTGAAAATCAATGGGAAGTAGTTCCACTAAGATTGACTTTAGATCCAATACTGGCGGGGCAAGATTGATAGTAATACCTTCAAGGTATTCGTGAACCTGGGTTTTGAAAAGATCCCAGATAATACCAGCAATTTTTGCTGGTCTATGGTGTTTGTCATATAGAGTAGAATCAATAGTATGAAAAGACAGATTCCATTTGCTATCAACTATCGGTTTTTGAACCAATGCGAGGTACCCTTCCCATTCAATAGGCATTACGCAATTGTTCAAAATGTAGGTACCTGCCACGACATGGACTTTCGTTTCAAACAGAATTTGCGAGCTTTCTT
Organism: Desulfobacterales bacterium; assembly: GCA_022013615.1. The sequence goes on from JAKLQB010000746.1 coordinate 2,317, forward strand.
CCCTGAAGCTGGGTTCTGAGAGCGTGACTTTCGTGCAACCACCATTTTCATTTAGCAATACGGCGGTTTGGCCCTGATCGGTGTAGGCCGTCTTGATAACGATTGACTTGAGTAGTTGATAGTCGATTGATATGGGCAAAGAGACGGTTTCTGTGGAAGCTTGTGCCTGTAACGGCGAGAAAAAAACAGGTACAGGCAAAAGGAGCAGGGCCTTGATCAGAATTCCAGGTATCATTTTCATTTTACCTGACTTGCAATCAGCTATACATAGAGGCCGACAGATTTCGTAGGAAATTAACAATATTGACTGCAAAACAAATACCATCACATGACTCCCTTGCATCTGGCATTTAACTTATCTAAAGCTTTAGGTAATTACAAGGCATATAAGGTGGTTGATTGGAGGCAGGCCTGATGAAGCCTACTAAATAGCCCAACCGTGGAGTGTTGAAGGGACAGAATAAGCTAACCATGATACAGCTAAATAAGCTAAATTTATTACTGCATTAAAAGCAAAAAATCGTACGACGCAAAAAGCAGATAAACATCCTTAGATTTTATTTACTTCTTATTTGCGTAGGTTCCTCTTGGCCCCCTATGTCAGACATATCACAGGTTTTTGAGGTGGATGATACTTGTATCTTTTGGATTGATATCTCAGGTTTGAATCAGTGCATAATGAAAAAGGCATAAAAGCATAGACGTCCTTCTTTTTACTTACAGGTTTGATAATTTATTCGTAACCTTTTGGTGCTTTCACATCTTTCGATTGATGACGAAAATTGGCAGCCTTGAGCTAACTTGAGATCTTAAGCTTATAGAGGAAAAAGATCATTCCAAAAACAATTGGTCGATGCAGGAGATAGATCTTAAGGGAATGTTTTCCCATGGTCTCCAAGGGTTTTATTAAAAAATTCCTTTTAAGAAGGATTTTGTGAAAATTGATGGATTCCAGATAAATACCAAGAAGAACAATGCCGATCCAAGGATAAAAAGGGATGTAGTCCATTGGGGTTACCCCTATCCACTTAGAAAAGCTAATCAGTGTAGGTTGTAAGATAAGATCGGGAATCACAATAATTAGACAAAACAAAAGAGAGAGTTTAGGCTTGCCAACAAAGAAAACCCCGGTCACGCTTGTGGCAGCAATACAGTGTAGGGCTCCGAAAAAGACAAAATTCTTGGGAAAAAGAACATAGGTAACAATTGTAATGAATAAGGCCCATCCTCCAATTTTATAAAGCCGTTTTCTTACTAAACCCCACTTAATTCCATTCTTGTGGACGAGCGCAAGTCCCATACCCACGCAAACAAGAAAAAGAAAGACAATAAATCGAGGCAGACCATACCAAAAGGGATTAGCTGAGAAATCAATTCTAACAAATCGAAAGCCATTTAAATCAAAACCGAAATGAAAAATGATCATTAATAGGACTGCAAGTCCTCTTAAAGAATCGATCATAATGTAACGTTGAGTTTGGCCTTTGTTTACTTTTCCCATAGTCTGTAACCCTGCACCTCGATTCGTGAATGATACTTATGTTAGGCTCCTTTTCTCGACAAACCCTCCTTATGGTATGAAACTAAGTCAGGACTTGCAAGTGGATGGCAGACTGTGCTGATAATCTTTCTGTGGGTTTAGGATCATCTTATAAATGGATTTGCAGATTAGGAAAGCTGTGGGGAAAATCCTTTTTTAGGAACCTATTATCAAGAAGAAGTCACCATAACAAGTAATTTAACCAGCGGGATCGTTCAACCTAAGGCATACCTATGGCTTTCAGCACAAAGCCTGGAATGGTCAAGCGGAATCAGTCAGAAATGTTCGACTGCTTGCCAAAGGTGCTTAAAGATTCTCACGAAACTCTGCCCAATTTACAATCGGAACACCTAGTTATTTCGGGCTTTTAAATGTCTCCTTTGATAGAAATCTGCAAATCACCCACGTTAAACTCATGTGTTGATATCACAGCTTTTTATTGGAGGATAATTTTATAGATACGTTGGAGATATCTGTATTTATAACGCTACGGCCAAATAGAATTGTAGCCCGTCTTCAGCTAAATGTTAGATCATCAATTCCAAATTTATCTCTAGCCTTTTCCCTGATCCATCTCACTGCTTCTCCTTTGGTTCTAAATACCAAGGTTTCCCAACACGACCGATAAACAAATAGTTCATGCATTCTCGAAATTCTATTGATAAGATCGATACTTGCTCCATATGTAACATAAGTTACCATTGCAACTATAGAATCTGGATTAACTCTCGAGGTATCAGCATATAGTCCTGCAATAAATTCAACAGTTTCATTAGTGATATCCACCTTTGTTAATGCTGTGTGATCAATAAGAATATATTTGTATTTTTTAAATTTTTCTTTGTCATGCGTTAGATGCCTTTCCAAAGAATCGATAAGTTCCTGATCCGTAACCATTCCTCGAGTTACAATGATATTACCTATGCCATCATCACAATCTATTATCTCAATGGGCATGATTGATCCTCCTAATAAATGGGTGGAAATAATGCTCACATTTTGGATATAAGAATGGGCTTACCGATATATTGAACTTACCTGAACAAGAAAATCTGTGATATGCAATGGAGTCAGCCCGAAATCTGACAAATTCAAAATTGAAGTTTCTTTCAATCCTTGCCTCAGCACGGTCCTCACTCTATTACGATTACGATTTGTTACATAAAAAAACGGTCGATTCAAGACTTCCCAAATTAACCTGTTATTGAGTGGTATGTCTTCCTGAATACTTTTAAACTTGACTAAAATCAACGCAAAATAAATGAAAAACCAACATTCTTGCGGTTAGATGTCAGACATATCACATGTTTTTGCGGTGGATGATATCTTCACCTGAATGAATGCTATCACAAGTCTTAAAAGTAGCCCTCGGACTGGTTTATAGCTGCCCAAATTTAACGTTCAATCTGCCCAATATTGGCAAGTTGTATTAAATGTAATAATGCACGTCCTGATCCCGAGCTTCACGGAGTGGGCTTTCCCGGAAACCGCCCTGGGTAACCAGGGTATGACGCTGGGGAAGCGACTCTACCCTTCTTACATAAAACAGCAAGAAAAGCGGATCCCTTACTTCTGAAGTTCAATCCTCGTTAGGAACATCCGCGCTTTAACTTCTGGACAATTTCCTCAATGATCCCCTCGGCCTTGGACAAATCCGCACTGTTCAAGACCCCACCCACAAAAGAGCCGTACTGAAACATGACCTCCACTTTTTCCCTTTTTGTGAAGATAAGCTGATAATCGCACTTTTTTGAACGGGAAACTCTTTCATGTTGCGATTTAAGAAAATCCTGATATTTTCTGAATACTTCTTTTGCCATATCATGTGAGCCGTTTTTGACCAAAAATACCTGGTAGCTGCTTCCTCCTCTCTTATATTCCACTCGATAGCCATCCTTTAGAAAAGACAGCCCCAAAAAGTTTTTGGGTATGAATCGCTCACTCATTTTAACCTTGTTGTTCTCGGGGAAACATGCAAATAGTTCCGGCTCAGAATAAGAGCCCTCAATCTTATTATCTATGACAACTGCCAGTTTCATGAGAATCTCTTTTGTTTCCGAGGACGTTTGAAATGAGGTGAGCTTGACATAGTAAAGCCCCTTCCAAAAGTTAAGGACGTTTTCGCTCAAATAGCCTTGAACCCCCATCTTGATAAAACTGTCATGGGGGGAGCGCTCAGCAGCATATATACCGAAAGCATGCTTTGGGCTCTGCATCTGATATATTTCAATGGTCATGGATCTAAAGCCATCCAATGTCGTATATTCCGCAGTCGCCACGAGCTCAAATCCATAGTCGAGATACATTTCTGCCTCTCCGTTGATATATTCCCACAGGTTTTGGGGCTCGAAGAATTGTGGGCCCGAAGTGACTTTCCACCCCTTAATCTCTGTGTTTTTGGGAAGTAAAGTCCACAGAATTTCCTTATATTCGGTTACTTCTTTTTGAGAGCTCTCCTCAAGACGTTGCGCGTTAGCGAGAGAGATAGTAAAAGTTAAGATAATCGCTGCAAAAATGGCATTCTTTCTTTTCATGGATACTATTTTACAATTCAAGTTATGCTGCCCCATGCCCAACAGAGGTCATGGCCATAAGGAAACCTAGACGATGGTGTATATCTATCCCGTGGGGACAGGTGGCACTGCATGTCGCACAATCCCGACAGACATGCAAGCCGTACTCCGCCGGGAGTTCATCGACGGTCAATTCCGCCTGAATGAGATTGCCGTAACCTTCTGCATACATATAGGCCCTCATAAGTGCTGGGATCTCAACCGTCTTTGGGCAAGTGGCGACACAAGAGCGGCACTGCTGACAGTAGAAAGTCCCTCTCAGCATTGATGAAATTTTGAGATCCCTCTTTTCTTGATCTGACAGGGAGAGATCTTTTATGACACTAAAGTCCAAGTCCATCTGATCGAACGTGGTGATTCCAGGAATTGTTGTACACACGTTTTTGTCGTTTAGTACCCATTTGAGGGCCGCCGCATGATTGACTTCTATCTTCTTTTCCCGGTTCAACCTTACGCCACCCTGAGTTTTCATAGCGATAACGCCCAGTCCCTTTTCCGTCGCATACTGGATGGCGTTCTTGACCTCTTCTTTATGCTCCTGCATGAAGTTATAGGAGGTAAGGATTACATCCCATATTCCCGTATCTACTGCAGCGCGTATCGTTTCCGGCTCATTTGTATGGGTGGATATCCCGATAAACCTTGCTTTACCCGCCTCCTTAGCCTTAACGAATGCCCTTATTATTGGCTCATATGTGCTCATTTGGGGACCTTGACAGTTGTGAAGGTAGAGGATGTCTATGTAGTCGGTGCGAAGGCGCTTAAGGCTTTTGGCAAGCTGCTCGTTGAGGTTTTCCTCAGTCGCTCCAGCATGCCTTCCACTTCCTTCCCTGAGAAAGACCTTTTTCGCTCGGTCCCGAGCAAAAAGCATTTTCGTGGCAATATACATCCGATCTCTGCATTTCCGCTCCTCCAGAATCTGACCTATGACCTTCTCGCTATTACCTCTCAAATAAACATGTGCTGTATCCAGGTGCTTAACCCCCATATCGAGGGCTTTTCTGATCAGATCGGGGCTATCAGAGTTCATCACTCCAAAGCTCACCAGGGGAATCTGCAACTTCGTGTTGCCGAGAGTTCGATACACAATCTTGGACGATTTGCCTATTTCTGCGCTAGCTGATCGAACGGTGGAAGCACCAAGGCTGGCCGTTATTAGACCAAGAGCTGTTTTTAGGATGAACTCTCTTCGATCGATACCTTCAACAGCCATGATTCTCTCCTTCTTTAAAACATGGCCTGAACATCTTCTTTGATTTCCTTGATATTGGCCATGGCCACTGCCATGGTACTGATGTGGCTATGGCTTAATATCCATTTGAGAGCGTCTTTAAATGTGGGCTTAATGACACCATCAGAGGAATACGGACCACCTGAACAGGTTTTCATGGCAACGATTCCGATCCCGTTGTTCTCAACCTTTTTAAGTTCGTCCTCCAATGCGGACTGGTTCCACTTGCTGTGATATCCGGCTCTCGAATGAATATATGAGCCTTTGTGATTGTAGGGAACCATTATCACATCATAAAACTTGCTTCGATTGGCATCTCTTACCATTTCCAACTGATTGGCATGAGATGAAAACCCACAGGCCCGTATCTTACCTCTTCTTTTTGCCTCAAGGAAGAATTCCATGACAGTATCATCATTGATGACTTCCGTTGTGCTGGCCCCGTGCAGAAGCATAATGTCAATGTAATCGGTCTGAAGGGCATGAAGGCTTTCGTTCAGGGAGGTCTCCATCATGGTACGGAGGCTCTTCCGAATCTCTTGTGAATCAAGAGCTTCCCCCCTCTCCGCAGGGCGGGTGCGCATCTTAGACTGGATGATGACCTTCTGGCGGATCCCTTTGATCACCTTTCCCACCATGACCTCATTCTGCCCCCTGAAATAACGTCGGCCCGTGTCAAGAAAGTTGATGCCGGTCTCCAGGGCCCCCTTTACCAGGGATGGCTCTAGCGTGCGGGAGGCACCGTAACCGACTGCCGACACTTTAATTCCGGTCCTTCCGAGTATGCGGTACTCAGGTATCTTTTGGGTCTGCGTTTCCTGGGGTTTGGCCAGGAGACGGGGTGCCTTTCCCAAAAGTCCTACACCCAAAAGTCCCGCAGCGGATATTTTGAGAAATTCTTTCCTGGTAATGAAATGATCCCTTTCTTCCACCATTTTTCTATCCTTTTTGTTTTAAATCCGCTGCTCTAGTCAAGCCTAGCGTCTAGCGGGGCCCTTAAGGTTTTAAGAAACTCGTTCAATTAACTAAAATTTAGATTGTCGTCATCCTCATCTATAATCCTAACGATATTTGAATCAGCCCTTTCTCAGGGATGGATACCATAATCTCCTTTAAGGGCTGATTGAAACTATCAAATGTAATTGAAAGTTTGACTGGATTGCAGACTTCCCAAATTAACCTGTTATTGAGTGGTATGTCTTCCTGAATACTCCTAAAATTGACCAAAATCAACACAAAATAAATGAAAAACCAACATTCGAGTCAGACATATCTCAGGTTTTGAGTCCAGCGGATATCTTGAGGGTCCGGAGGGATATCTGGAAAAATCAGTTTCTGTGGTGATTTTTGTTTACAATAATGAATTTCAGGAACTTAGGTGCGTTCCGCTCTATGAAACCGATTCCCTACCGTCTTAATTTCGTAGGCGAACATATTTTAAAGTGCTAAATTTAAAACAAAAATCTCACCCTCCTATCCCTTGAATAGATGGGCTCCTCATACGCTCACGATTGTAGCCCCTCTCCGATTGAAACCCGAGGGGAAATCAGATAAAATCCCCCCCTATAACTCTATAAAGGGGGCAGCCATCACCTACACCATACCGGACCGATGTATAAAGGAGAAATGAAAAGATGGAGAAACAAGCGGACTATCCCAGGAAGAGAACCTTTTATGAACAGTATCCCGATTACACGAGACCACTCTATGAAATGCCCCCGCCGACGCGTGAAAGGATAGGAAGGCGTTTGGCCTTTTTATACGGCAAGCGGCAAGCCGAAAAATATATGCTGGAGCTTGAACGCATTTTGAGAGTGCATTATGCCCACAAGCCTCCTGAGATGCTCGAAAAGGAAAAGAACTATGATCCCAAAGAGCGCCTCTCTGAGAAAGACATGATTCTTATAACCTACGGGGACATCGTGAAAGGGGATGGCGACATGCCGCTGTCGGCACTTCACAATTTCGTCAACACCTACAACCGGGGTGCAATTAACACCATTCATCTCCTGCCATTTTTCCCGTACTCATCTGACAGGGGTTTTGCCGTTGTCGACTTCAGGCAAGTGGACCCAAAACTTGGTACATGGGCCAATATCCGGGAGAAAAAGAGACGCTACGACCTAATGTTTGACGCCGTGCTCAATCACGTCTCGTCCATGAGTGAGATGTTTAGGGAATTCCGGAACGGAAACCCGCGATACCTGAACTTTTTCATCGCTTACGATTCCCCTGATGACCTGACCCCAGACCAGCGAAAAAAGATATTTCGCCCCAGGACTTCCGATATCCTCACGCGATTCGAGACCATCAAGGGACCAACATGGGTCTGGACCACCTTTTCCGAAGATCAGATCGACCTTAATTTCCGCAATCCCGACGTTTTAATGCAAGTGGTTGACAGTATCCTATTCTATATCAGGCACGGCGCGGACATCTTGCGGTTGGACGCCGTCACCTACATATGGGCCGAGCCTGGCACCGAAAGCATCCACCTGCCGCAGACCCACGAGATCGTCAAGCTGCTCCGCGATGTGGTCGACGCCGTCGGATCGGGTGTCGCTTTGATTACAGAAACAAATGTGCCTCACAAGGATAACGTCTCGTATTTCGGCGACGGATATGATGAGGCGCATATGGTCTATAACTTCGCGTTGCCCCCGCTGGTACTGCAAGCTTTCTACAGGGAAGACGCGGGTTACCTGTCCAGGTGGGCCAAAAAGATCGAACCTCCTTCCGATTTAGCCACGTTTCTCAACATTCTGGACACCCATGACGGTATCGGACTTATGGGTGTGAAGGAGATCCTTCCCGGGGAGGAAATCGAGTTTATCATACAAACTGCCAAGGAGCGGGGAGGTTATATCTCTTACAAAATGAGAGAAGACAAGACCGAGGAACCCTATGAGATAAACACCACGTGGTGGAGCGCCATTAACGACGACAATGCCAGGGAAGATCTGACCTTGCAGGTGAGGCGATACCTTGCTTCACGCAGCATCTCTCTGGTCCTGAAGGGCGTGCCGGGCATTTATGTCCACGGGGCAATTGGGACTGCCAACGATCACGAAAGGGTACGGAAGACCGGAGTCAAACGGGATGTGAACCGGGGCGTCATCGATGCTCGCACCGTGGAAGAGGATTTGAGGAATCCGAACTCAAAAATCTCCTTTCTTCGCAGTTACGGCAGTAGGATCAATCTCATCCGTACTCAAAACCGGGCTTTTCACCCGCGTGGCAAGCAAAAAGTGTTTGAGCTATCACCTCACGCCTTTGTGGTCCTTCGGACATCACCCGAGGGAGATGACCATGTTCTGGCTCTAACCAATGTAACGGGAAAGGAACTCCAATTGGAGATCTCCCTTCAAGAGCTGGGAGTCGATGAGAGACTGCGGCTGGATCTGATCGGGGAGAAGCATTGGGAGGCGGAAAGCGGCAGCAGATTGCAGGTCGTATTGCGTCCCTATGACGTGGCATGGCTGAAGCCCAGCAAAGAGGTTGCAGGAAAAAGCTGGATATAATCCCGTTTTCGGTTGTCACCCAGTAGAGGTCAACCAGAAGGCTGACGGGTTAGAGGTCAGACATATCACAGGTTTTTGAGGTGGATGATACTTGTATCTTATGAATGGATATCTCAGGTTTGAATCAGTGCATCATGAAAAAGGCATAAAATCATAAATGTCCCTATAGACGTCTTTTATGAACATCAAAACAGGAAACAACGCTCCCTTTGTCCATTGTAAAACCGCATAATACCTAATTTGACTATGCATTAAGTAGGTATAAAAACAGTATTGATTTAACGCATGGATATGACATTATAGATGTTTAGCATTCTGAACCGTTTCTAGCACCGGAAGCACGACTTTTCAGAAAAAATTGAACCCTAAGCTGTAGCTTAAATTGGTTTTTGACCTTATCTGTCAAAACCGTGAGCTAAGATGTGACAAATGTTGTGATTTTCTCACCCAAAAGAAACGCCCCATTCCAGGGGCGTCGGCCCGACGATACTATCGCTGGGGGAGCTAAGTTTTGGTACACTCTATAAAATACCGTTTTAAAAGTCAAATTGTGATTGGCATTCCCGGAGGGTTGAATCATGTCGATTTCAACAACACCCGCCATGCCTCTCCATAGGATGCGCACCTCGGCGGGTTTTTTGTGTCTGAAGCCCCTCTGTAACCGCGTTTACCTGATTCACATATATCATCCAAAAGAACTATAAAGTACCAAAATAACCATATTAAAAAAATGCCTTGACAAATACAAAACCAATAAGTACTATTTAAGACGTGAAAACAACCCTTGATTTTATCGGGAAAAACATACGGTTCCTGCGGCGTCAAAGCAGTTGGACCCTTGCGGAATTAGCCACAAGGGTCGGAATGAGCGAAGGGCCTTTAGGAAGAATAGAGCGGGGGGTCAATGCGCCCTCGGCATCCGTGATATATCGCCTGGCAAAGGTGTTCGGAGTTTCCGTGAACGCCCTTTTTGCAGAGGCTGAACAGGATCTTCACAATGTTCGTTTTGAGGGGGCACACGATCCTTTCCTTGTGACCATCGGAAAGGAAGATGCGATCCTTCCGGGCAGGGTTCAAAGTGCAGCAGGAGATATCATTGAGGCATTTCATGCCTTAGAAGATATCTGCAATGCCCGGAAACGTGCCAAAATACCCCTTCTTATTCCCTTTGATCCGACCGAACAGGGCATGGAGGCCCTCTCGGAAACAGTGCGGCGCATCATGGAAATCCAGCACGGTATCGTATTCGACTATTTCGAACTCTTTGAAAACCAGGGGTTCAGGGTGCTTGTCCTTCCCATGTCAAAAGACATAGACAGCTTTTCCTATTATGACCCCCCGAATCAGAACGCCTTCTTCTTCCTGAACACCCGCAAGAATCCCGAACGACAGCTTTTCAGCCTTGCATATGAGTTGGGCAAGGTATTTATCCTTACATACACTATGCAGCAGGGCATAGAATTGTTCGCACCACAGGACGAAAAAGGTCCTGACGGCCAAAAACCGTTTACGGCGCGGCATGGGGCAAATCGCTTTGCCGCCACTTTTCTCATGCCCAAAAAATCCGTGTGTGACACGGTGAACCAGTTGGGCATTCAAAAAAAACACTGGTCCTATGAATTGCTCCTCCGCATCAAACATCGCTTCGGCATCTCCGCCGAGACGTTTCTATACCGGTTGGAAGAACTGGACTTGATTGATCCTGCCTTAGTTGAACCCCTAAAAGAGAAAATCTATGATCACTACGATAAAACGACCTTTGGCGAACCCGACTTATCCAGGCGGCTGTTAACCCCCAACGGCAGGTTGTGGGACCTGGTACTCACGGGAAAAGAAGTGGAAGAGGGACGTGATGAAGTCCTGCGGATTGAACAAACACTGGGAAGGTGGAAGGTGGTCAAAAAATAATGGATGAAAAAGAGATCAGTATTCCACGTGAACGGATTGAAAAGTCGATTATGCTTATCCGTGGCAAAAAAGTCCTGATGGACAGAGATCTGGCTGAGCTTTATGGAGTGGAGACTGCCCAGTTGAAAAGAGCTGTAAGGAGGAATATTGAGCGTTTCCCTGTTGATTTCATGTTCGAATTAACAAAACAAGAGTTGGAGAATTGGAGATGCCAATTTGGCACCTCCAATAGTGAAAAGCTGGGATTGAGATATAATCCTATGGTTTTCACAGAACAAGGTGTAGCCATGCTGTCGAGCGTATTGAGAAGCAAACGTGCCATTGAGGTAAACATTGCGATCATGCGTGCTTTTGTAAAACTCCGGGAACTGCTGGCAACACATAAAGAATTAGCGCGTAAACTTCAGGATCTGGAGCAACAACTGAAAGGCCATGATGAGCAGATTCAGACTATTTTTGAGGCCATTCAACAGCTTTTAACACCTCCAGAGCAACCCCGGAAAAAGATTGGTTTTGAGGTTAAAGAACCCCGTGCTACTTATGGCAAAAGGACAAAGGGGAGCAGGAAAAAGAAATGATAATTTGATTTTTTGACAAATCAAAGGAAGCGAAAAATGCATTCCAACCACGGCTTTCGCTATGCCGTTTCTGTCGGTCAGGACGTGATGAACTTAGATAGAATTGAACAGGATTTCCGATTTAAA
>JAKLQB010000747.1 GCA_022013615.1 Desulfobacterales bacterium
ACCAAGGGTGTCATCGCCACCAATGGGAATAACAGCATCAACTCCAAGATGTTCAAGGTTTTTCAGGACATGGGGGGTGAAGTCATGGAGATCATCTCCCTTTTTGAACGCTTTTTCTAAAAATGCAGGGGCATTTTTTTTATGCACAGCGCTTGGTCTGGTGCGTGATGTATGAAGATATGTACCCCCTGACCGATCAATGGTGCGTACTTCTGCCGGATGAAGCTCATGGAAGCAGCCCTTTGCACTGATGGGATTATTTGGGTCGTATTCCAGAAGTCCGGCCCAGCCACGTCTGATTCCGAGCACTCTGATGCCTTCACAGTCTGATCTGTAAACCAGCGTTTTGATGCAGGGATTAAGGCCAGGTACGTCCCCGCCGCCGGTCAAAATGGCAATGGTTGGTTTTTTTTTAGTCGATTTATTCATTACAAAGTTCTCCTCATATACATATTACGTTATTTTGGCAATTCGATATTCAAGTTTCGCAATTCCCCGGCTCTGAAAACTTGGTAAAAACGTATTATATCATGGTATATCTCATCTTGCTATTTCAAAGCGGCTAACGTCTCGGAATTTCTACAACTTGATGAGAATAAACGAATTTTAGAGACATGGGCTTTTGACTCGCACATGGAATAATGGAATGATGGAATATTGGAAAGTCGAAGATCCCTTCTTTAGCGGGGTTGGTTTTAAAAGGAAGTTTTTCATTTACAAACATCTTGAACTTCCCTGTCAATATGAATTTTACCAATAACCCCATTTTACCATTTTCCCATAACCCCTGTCTGCGTGCGGACACGCACAGGCAGGCAGTATTCCACTATTCCATCATTCCCTGGCCCAGACCGCTACTCAACACTCTGAGTCTTAAATCAAATTTAAAGTGCAATGACATACGTCAAATCAACAACAAATTGCACCAGGGCGGGCCAACATTCCAATTGGGGCGTAGCCCCTAAGTTCTGAGTCGGGGCACTATATATCTCAAGACATAACATTATAATATAAGGGAAATAATGTAATTCTGTCAAGTTCATTTCCGCTTCGATTTTTGTTGACAGGATTTTGTAAAAAGATATTGTTATAAGCTTAATTATCTATAAGGAGGATGAACTATGTCGGCTTCCGAACGAATCCAAGAGTCCATAAAAAGGTCATCGTGGATAAGAAAAATGTTTGAGCAGGGCAGTCAGATGAAAGAGAAGTATGGGGCAGGAAATGTGTTTGATTTCAGCCTGGGAAACCCGAATCTGGAACCGCCTGCAAAGTTCAACGAGGTCCTGGATAAGTTGGTTAAAGACACCGTACCGGGTCGACACGGCTATATGCCGAATGCCGGCTATGTGGAAACGCGGCAGGCTGTGGCCGATTATCTCAACACGTTTAACCGTGCTCGATTTTCACCCGGTGAGATAGTAATGACCGTGGGGGCAGGGGGTGCTTTGAATGTTGTTCTAAAGACCATTCTCAACCCCGGGGAAGAAGTGGTTATTCCGAGTCCCTATTTTGTGGAATACAATTTTTATATCGACAACCATCAGGGTGTGCCCAGGATCGTCCCCACAAAACCAGATTTTTCAATTGACTTTGATGCTATTTCGGAGGCCATTACAGAAAAGACAAGGGCTGTTCTGATTAATTCTCCGAATAATCCAACTGGTAAGGTTTACGGGGAGGGAGAATTGAATAGACTGTCAGGAGTCCTTTCCAATTATAGTGCACAATTTGGTCAACCTATATACCTTATCTCAGATGAGCCTTACCGGAAAATCGTCTATGATGGTGTTGCAGTGCCCAGCGTTTTCAACGCATACAATGAAAGTTTTGTTGTGACCTCTTTTTCCAAGGATCTTTCCCTGCCAGGAGAGAGGATCGGCTATCTCGCTGTCAATCCTGACATATCAGATAAAGATATAATTATTGCAGGCCTGGTCCTTTGCAATCGGTGCCTCGGTTATGTCAACGCCCCCGCCCTTATGCAGAGGGCTATTCCCTATTTGCTTGAGGAGAGTGTGGACATTTCCCTTTACCAGAAAAAGAGAGATATGCTTTGCAGTGGGCTTGCGTCATTCGGATATGATATTGTCAAACCAGAAGGTACTTTTTATCTGTTCCCTAAAACTCCTATCGAAGATGATGTGGCCTTTGTGGCAGCACTTCTAAAGGAGAAAATACTTGCGGTGCCGGGAAGTGGCTTTGGTGGTCCAGGCCATTTTAGAATTGCTTACTGCGTTTCTGATGAGGTAATTGAGGGAGCCCTACCCGGATTTGAAAAGGTCATGAAAAAATATTGACTATTGACGATTGACTATTGACGATTGAACAATGATTATTAAATATCGAGAATAAAGGGGCTTTTTATAAATAGTCAATAATCAATCGAAAATAGTCAATTGAAATAATGGACCCCGGCCGGAGTTGCGAAAACTACTTTCCCCTAATTCTATCAAGGCCTACGGAGGATTCTGACGTGTACTCGAAAATACTTTCTATACGGTTTCCAAGAACGATAGTCAACGAACCCGTAGTCGTAAACCTGGTCAAGAAGTTTGACCTGTCCTTTAATATCCTCAAGGCGACCATCTACCCGAGGAAGGAAGGTTTTATGGTGCTCGAATTGAGCGGGCATCGGAAAAACTTCCAAAGAGGTGTTCGCTACCTGAGGGGCCTTGGAGTCAAGGTAGAGAACATTGGCCAGGACATTAAACGGGATGAAGTAAAATGTTTTCAGTGCGGGGCCTGCACGGCCGTTTGCCCGACAGGCGCTCTCTATATCAAGAGGCCGGAAATGGAAGTGATCTTTGACAGTGATAGGTGCAGTGCATGC
>JAKLQB010000748.1 GCA_022013615.1 Desulfobacterales bacterium
AGATGATGCAATGATGGAATCATCTGAAAGCGATGAGGAACAAGCGGACGATGAAACAGATTGAACAAATCGAAAAATTGGTTATCCTAAACGAGCCTACACTGCAATTTGCTGAGGCGCAAGATGCTGTAGATCCGCATGATGGGCTTACTCTTTTTGGGCCCTTTAGCCTTAACCAGCCATCCCATCCTCAATCACCCACTTACATCGTAATCGGTGCACCAGAAGGGGTAGAGCGCTTCAAAAGATGGTCTATTCTGATGAACAAGGCAGCGTTTATGCCTCAGACGGAGAAACACCGTCTTTGGCCCCCTTACCCAGGATTCGAGGTCGCCTTTGGAAGCAAGTGGAGTGAAAAACCAGCCTGGGCACCAACCATTGATCGAACTGCATTAATAGAAGCCTCAAACAAAAGAGACCCCCATGAACGCTGTTTTGCTGTGGTTGAAAGGTTCATGGATTTTTTCGAGAAGACCAAAAAATTGGATTACCAGGTTGATGTTGCAATATGCGTAATTCCAGACGAAGTTTGGAAAAACTGCAGGCCTCAGTCACAAATCGCTGAGCCTACTGATTATGGAATCTCTGCAAAAAGAAAGAAAGCCCGCAAAGCTGGGCAATTTGAGCTGTTTGAGGAATATGACCCAGAGCAGTACCACTATTCTCCAGACTTTCGCCGTCAATTAAAAGCTCGGACAATGCAGTATGATATTGCCGTGCAAATCATTCGTGAGTCCACTTTGTCAGAAGTCGATGAAGATCCGATTTCTGGGCGTCGCCTTACAACTGTTTCAGACAGAATGTGGAATCTGGGCACTGCGCTGTACTATAAGTGCGGCGGCAAACCGTGGCGGCTCAATTCTGCCCGTGAAGGCGTTTGTTACATCGGCATCGCATTTAAGTTGGGTGAAGCTAAAACGAATTCTGCGTGCTGCGCAGCCCAAATGTTTTTAGATACGGGTGATGGAATTGTATTCCTTGGAGAGGACAAGCCCATATATTCACCGGTTAAAAAACAATTTACCCTTACGGATGAGGCTTCAGAAAAGTTGCTTAAAGGCGTGCTGGAAACCTACAAAACCTTGGACGGTCGGCCGTTAAAAGAAATATTCATTCATTGTCGATCCGAGATAAACCCAGAACAGTGGCAGGGCTACCAAAAGGCTTGCCCAAAGAATTGCAAATTAGTTGGAGTCAGGGTTCGGCCAGAAAGAAGCGGACCAAGGCTCTATAGGATTGGTACGAGACCTGTGCTCCGCGGGACCTTTTGGAAAGTCAATGAGAGATCAGGATATCTTTATTGTTCTGGTTTCAAGCCACGTATTGCTGCATACGACGGCTGGGAAACACCGGTGCCGCTCAAGATAGATGTTCAATACGGTGATGCTTCCATTGAAGTAGTAGCCAAGGATATTTTAGGTCTAACCAAACTAAATTATAACGCTTGCCGATTAGGGGAAAGTGTACCTGTAACCATCAAATTTTCAAACGCGGTCGGTGAAATATTGATTTCGAATCCAACTGTTACAGATCATCGACCTAATTTTAAATTCTATATTTAAGACAGGGGGAATAGGGGGCGTATTCAACTTTTAAACTTGTGAGGACTATGAAAACGTCCATAGGTTAAAAGTTTTCTTTTATGAGTTTGTTGATGCATGGATGTAAATTGAAAGGATAAAGAAGAAATAATTGATGAAAACTGTATTGAACAAAGACAAGCTGAATAATCTTACCAATGAGATATGGAAATCGGCGGAACGGCTGCGTGGTAAATTTAAGGCTTATGAGTATCAAAGTGTTATTTTGCCGATTATTGTTATTCGGCGGTTGGAGTGTGTGTTGATCTCATGGCGGGAGAAACAGGCATCTGAAATTCTGAAAAAGCGCCCGGACATAAAAGAAGAAGCGTTTTCAACCCTGCTTAAAAAGCTTGAACTGAACCCAAAGAAATCACCATTCTCCAATAAGACCAACTGGACGCTTGCTGCTATCTGCAAGGAAGACCCGACCTTGATGGAGAAGAATTTCCGTGACTATATCAAAGGTTTTTCCGAGAACATTCAGGATATTATTGACCATTTTGATTATCGGGCCGTTGTTGGCCGCATGGTAAAAAATGCCCGGCTTGCCCCTATTTTACGGCAGTATTCAAATGAAAAGTTAGGGCCGGATCATCTGTCCAATCTTGAAATGGGCTATATCTATGAAGAGCTGTTGCGGCGCTTTTCAGAGCAGAGCGGCGAGGAGGCCGGAGAGCACTTTACTCCCCGTGAGGTTATCCGGCTGATGGTGGAGTTGCTTGATATTCCATTGCCGCAAAAGCATCTCTCTATTTATGATCCTGCCTGCGGCACCGGCGGCATGCTGTCCATTGCCAAGGAACATCTGCTGGACAAGGCCGCGACCGATAAGGAAAAGGAAGATGTGGAGCGGTTTGTCACCGTCCACGGCCACGAACTCCAACCCGGAAACTATGCCATATGTCAATCGGATATGCTGATCAAAGACGATAAGCAGGCCGAGATTTGTTACGGCAATTCACTGATTCCCAATTCCGAACAAAGCCGGGAGCCGGGAGACCAGCTTGCCGGGCCTGAACACAAATTTGATTACATGCTCAGCAATCCTCCTTTTGGCGTCACCTGGGGCGGCAAAGACGGTTATGAAAAAGAGGCGAGAAAATATCAATCCAGCCGTTATCAGGCCGGCATGCCGCGCACCAATGACGGGGCCCTGCTTTTCCTGCAAACCATGCTTGCCAAGATGAAGCCTGTCAGCCAGGGCGGCAGCCGCATTGCCATTATCTTTAATGGTTCGCCCTTGTCGAATGGCGACTGTGGTTCCGGCGAGAGCGAGATTCGCCGCTGGATTCTTGAAAATGACTGGCTCGATGCTATTGTCATGCTGCCCGACCAGTTGTTCTATAATACCGGCATTTATACCTATATCTGGCTGTTGACCAACAACAAAACGGTTTCGCGGAAGCAACAGGTAAGGATCATTGACGCGAGAAAGCAGTTTGACAAAGAGCCGAAGTCATTCGGCAACAAGAGAAACCGTATTCTGGACAGCCATCGGCAGCGGATTGTAGAGCTGTACCGCAGCAACGGGACGGATGATCAGCAGAATGACCATGTCAAAATATTCAGGAACAAGGATTTTGCCTTTAATAAGGTGAGCGTGGTCTTCTGGCAGACCGATGAAAATGACCAGCCTGCTTATCTTACCGAACCGTTTACCAAGGCATTTACACCGGCCAACATCAAGAAAGAACAGCAA
>JAKLQB010000749.1 GCA_022013615.1 Desulfobacterales bacterium
CCTTACCGGCAATCTGGGCGCCAATGCTCCACGGTATGAGCCATATCATGTGGTCCCAGTCGATGCCGGTCATGCGGCGCTTAACGTCCTCAGGAGCTCCCGGACCATATCTTTTGTTCCATACGCGAGTGAAAGACATCTGCCATGAAGTTTCACCCCACCACGGGTCATCCATCAAGGGGAAGCTGTCTATAGCTTGGCGAGCGGCAGCATACTCTGCTGGGATCTTCGTTAGGTTGGTTTCCCAGTCGGCGTAGTTCTGGACAACCACACCCTTATATCCCTGCAGGTACAACTGCTCCCACATCATGGTTTGGTATTCGGGCCATGCCTCACAGAGGCTGATAACGTCAGGTTTGGTCGCCATTACGGCGGTGACTATCGGGGCGAAGTCGGTTGTATCAACGCTGAAGAACTTCTCGTAGACTATATCGAACCCCATAGCCTTAGCGGCGCCGATCTCCCATGCCCCGACCTGGCGGGACATGATACAGTCCTGAGTGGATAACGCATATTTCAACGGTCTCCCCAGTTCCTTTTCTGTGGGCAAAACCATCTTGGCCATTAGCGCGTTGAACATGTTACACTGGGGGGTTATATCTCCGCCAGCGACGACGTATGGCCTGTCAGGATGGCAGTCGGTGGGGACTAGGGAAGCGTAGACCACCTTGTGCTTGGTGAGGAAGGGAGCAGTGGAGTTAGCAGCATCGCCGCCAATGGCACTGATGAATTTAACATCATGTTCCAGCACCAATTGTCTGGCACCCTGGAGCGCCTTCGAGGCGTTAGCCTCATCATCAAATGCGTGCATCTTCAACGGATATCTTTTCCCACCGACGAGGAGACCACCGGTCTTATTCACTGCATCAATCCAGATAGTATTTCCGGTAAGTCCAGGAAGTCCCCACCCAGCATCAGGTCCCGACAGCGCGCAGAGGAAACCGATGTTAATCGTCTCCCCTATGGGGTACTTTACTCCTATCTGCTGGTCAGGCAGGTGGCTTAATATAACCATTTCGTCCGGGGTAAGCCCAGCGGGTCCAGATACCGCTATTGATGGT
Source organism: Desulfobacterales bacterium (assembly GCA_022013615.1). Next base: position 1,062 of record JAKLQB010000749.1, read on the forward strand.
AAAACTATTACCAACACTGCGATTAGCAAGATGGGAACAACTATTTTTCGTAATCTTTTCCTTTCCATTTTTTTCCTCCTTTCTTTAATTGATAAGAATTTAATTGATAAGAACTTGCTCTTCCAAGGAAAGACCATAGAGAAAATCCCCTTGTGAGTCAAGGGCAAAGTAACCACAACATATGCGGCATCAGGCCGGATTGCAGTTCAGAGGTCCTTCTGGAATATAGTTTGGAGTAAGATAGGACCTTCAAGGAGTGGAAATATTTGGAAATTGACGTCATTCGGGCCTAATCCGGACACACCACGCCATTAGGTCCTTTGGCCGGTTTTGAAAAATCATGAGGCATAAGCCTCAACGGGATAATACGCCTGAGGCGTACAAGTCCGGATCACAGTAGAGGTAATCCCTCCAAAGGCGGGTAAACCTCGGAGGGTGGGACCTGAGAATCCCTGGCCCAGACCGATCACCCGTGCGGTATACTCAAAAAATCAGGTTTAGAATAGTACATAGTCTAAGCCTATGATAGGTAAACGAGTCGCACCTCCCGATCCCGTCCCGGTCTCGGGACAGGGAGGGCAGGCTTTGCATGATCCGTCCCCGCTGAAGTCGGGATCTTCGACCGGTTCGAGGATGGAGGGTATCAGGCCGTCATGAATTTATTTAGTTATTTAAGGATGTCCCCCCCTACCATTCTGGCCGTGATTTAAGACGTCTGATTCTATGAAAAAAATGTCAAACCCAAAATTTTTACAGATATCACAAAAACCGCCAGAGTTCATATACTGGCAAGATGAACGAAATTAATCCTCGCAATCATCCCAAGCCGATTTATTTTGACTTCTAAGCACACTTTATTTTAGTATAAGTTAGTGAATCAGTAATTTCCGCATTGAGTGGAGTGTCAATAAACCGACGACGGAATCAACATTGTGAACGCTGCTAAAAGGAGACGCCAAATGGAAACACTGTTCAAGCTTAAGGCATATGGCTTTCAAGGAAATATAAAAAGACAGTTTTCAACGGAAGAGGACGCATGACATTTTGCTGCCCTTATGATGCAGAAGTTCCCTCAACTGCTATTCGAAGTCCACGGTGAAGAGAGAATTGGATTAGAGCGCAGAACTGGTGAACGTAGAAGGGGCCGAGAGCGGAGAGGTGGTTTTGAACGCCGAAGTGCAGATCCCAGGAGAGATGTAGATCCCACCTCAATTGAGTCAAACACAATTGAGGTGGGACTTGGTATCCGGTAGTGAGTACTGGTTTAGAGGAATATTTTTCATTTTTTATATCTTTTTATGTAAAAAATTATTAAGCTCTCGTCGTAGTAGGTTACTTAGACAAAAGACATCATAATTACTTCTCATTTCACTTAGACGGCAGGATAGCTGCTTAACAAAACCTAATAAGTTCTTTATGGAAAGTTATTGCTAAGTTGACAACGGCCAATTATGATATCTGAAATATCAGCTGGTTTCAGATACTGGCATCTGGAATTTCTTAAACCCCAAATGACAGCCACATAAATGGATTTTTCTTGACATTAAACTGTATTTTAAAATATTAATATGCAAATAATATGATCACTTAAAGTTCAATTTCATTATCAATTCTCTCTACTATTCATATTCGCGTGTTGAGAGACCCTTCGACTTATAATTTGCCTTTTCCACTGAATTAGACGCTGGTTTCCCGTAAACTTTAACCTAATAATAAGGTAAAGATTCAATGGAGAAACCCCTCAAAATGTGCCAGCTTTACTCCTGACAGGATAATGTCTGATCTGTCAGGAGCCTGAAGCACCATCTGCTTTAAGGATATCAACCGTATATGAAGGACGGAAAATTTCTTGGCGACTGGTGAAAGGAGATGCGAAATGGCAAAAGTAATCCGATGTAGAGATGTTGGCATGGACGGCGACTTTGTCGCACGTGCTGATTCTGAGGAAGAAATTTTGAAGAAGGCCGCTGAACATGCTGCCGCGACACACGACATGAAGGAGATCCCAGAGGAGGTTCTTTCACAAGTGCGCGCAGCCATTCGCGATGAGTAATGACGGCGAAAGCACCTGAGAGATGGCTACAGATAGCGGACTGTTCCACCTCTTATATTTGATCGGCAGCGCCTACCAGCATGCACGCTGCGATTTCGCCGAACAATAAAGGCAGGGTCAAAACGGCAAGCCGATCGCTTAACGTGTTGAAGAATTTCTGTAATCGCTTGATTTTTAGGTGAAAAAAAGAAAATCTATCGGCAGAATATCTTTCTGCAAGTCCTCAGCTTTATTGCATCTAAAAACAACACTTTAAGGCGATTCGTCAACACCCTAAGCGATCGGCTCGTCATCACGGCCCTGCCTTGCCGATGGAAATAACCCCTAACCGAGGGTGCCATGGACTGAATCAAGCCCCCGTTTCTTATAGAGTGTTGGGGTTTTGTTTGTAGGAGGTGATTGTATGTTTGGTAAAAAACCATTTCTTATATGCCTTTTAATGATTACCAGCATTTCGGGTTGTGCTGTCACGACCTACGAACATCAACCAGTTAGGAAAACAAAGGATTATGTTACTTCCAATCCATCTGAGGCTAATGTTTATTGGAAGATGAAATTCAGTGATGAAATGGTTGGTCCTATTGGCAAAACCCCCTTCTCCAGAACCATCTCTGAGGAGAAAATAAGATTTAGGTGTTACCAAGTCAAAAAGGATGGCTATTACGATTCAAATGTCATTTGCAGATATGCAGAAAATGATGACCGCCACTTCCATTTTGATTTCAAGCCAATTGAAAAAAGTGCTCAAAAACCTATATTTTTGAAGAACTTCAACATAAGGTCTTTGGACGACCAAAATCAGGAAGGGGGACCCTAAAAATCAGTAGTTTTCCGGATGGCTTTTGCCCATGATTAGTGGGAATATAATAATTTAACCTGTTACCTGCTTTCAGAATGTTCCCCTTGGAGAAACCCCATGGAGAAACCCCTCAAAATGTGCCAGCCTTGCTCCTGACAGGACGTGGGTTCTGTTAGGAGCCCAAATGATATTATCTCTATCGATCTAGGAGCTTGATTAGGTGGAGTCTTTCCCAGTAACAAGTCTGGAAAAACGAGAGGAGGTCAAGTATGGAACAGATAATACCCATCGAGGAATGTGCAAAGCAACGTTTGCAGGTGCTTGTGTATGCGTACACATTATTGGTTAAGAATCTTATGGAAGAAGGTGTTGCCCGTGAAAAGGTTAAGAGCGCTAGTGATAAGGTATGGACGATTTTAGGAGCACAAGCAGCCGAGCAATTAAAACCGATCTTAGGGGAAACAATTAATATTGAAGCTCTTCAGCAGGCGGGAGCAATAGCAGAGAATGTCCACGGAATTGAAGTGAATACAAAAATAACTGAAAATGAACTTCAATCAGAGTTCATTAAGTGCCCCTGGCAGGATGCCTGGATAGCTCTGGATGTACCAAAGGATTGGAGATTATGCGCCAGCGGGCACTTGGCTTTTGCAGAAACTATGTTTAATGGCTTAAACTCGAAGGCAACTTTCAAAATGACCAAGTACATGCCTGCTGGTGATCAGATTTGTGAATCCATAGGAGCAATTTGATCCCAATAGATGGGCAGGACTTCGGCCCTGCCCTTTGATACCCGCTATGATTCAGTAAATATTGAGGTCTTGAAATCCTGAGATAGGCAGAACATACATGCAACTATGTTGTGATTTAAGATAGTTGGTTCTATGGCAAGATATCTGCAATCCAAAGGTTTTGACTACCAAATCAATACTTGAATGAATTGCGATTCAGGTCAATTGAAGGATCATGCAAGTAGTCATAG
>JAKLQB010000750.1 GCA_022013615.1 Desulfobacterales bacterium
GTCAGAGAATGAGACAGCCCCTTAGGGGCCATGTTTTTGCCAAAGATTTAACTGTTTATGCCCCTATTCTTTTTTTGTCAAGGTTTTTGACCAGATTTTCTAAAAAAATATACAACAGCAATTGAACTTAGGGGCTTCGCCCCAATTGGAATGATGGCCCGCCCTGGTGCGACTTAATTGGTGTAGAATATTGTTGGCCGCATTTTCAAATTAAGCCATTGTAATACGAAAACGATGAGTAAACGGTCTGGGCCAGGGGTTTTGGGGGATTGACGTAACGGGTTATTGGGAAAATCAAGCCGACAAACCATAAGAGAAATGAGAAATTCGGATCTAATCCATTCGGTAGAAGGCGAATTTCCATCATTCCATCATTCCACTTTTCCATTATTCCATGTGCGAGTCAAAAACTCACGCTTCGAATACTCGTTTATTCTCAATAAGTTATAGAAATTCCGGGACGTTTAGTTATGGCTTTGAAAAAAGCTTTGAAAAAAAATGTTTCTTTCTGCTATACTCGACGGCGCTTGGGAATTTATTCGCTATCGCTTACTTTTGCAGGTTATAAAAATCAGGAGTTAAAATGGGTTCTGAAAGCGTAATTGTCATAGATGGTCAAGAGTTCTTTTTTTCACCGGGTGAAACGATTCTTCAGGTGGCACAACGAAACGGTTTCGATATTCCCACCCTCTGCTATTTGAAAGGGGCCTCACCCACAGGTGCCTGCAGGATTTGTGTGGTCGAAGTGGAAGGCTCCCAAAACCTTGTGGCATCGTGTGCAACGCCTGCGGCACCTGGAATGGTGGTCAGGACTGAAACCCCACGGGTTATCAATTCACGGCGCACGAATCTCGAGGTGCTGCTGGCTTCCGGTCAGCATAACTGCCTGGTTCAAGACCTAAACATGGATTCCTGGACCGACTTCCAGTTGAAGTCCATGGCGGCAAAAGGACATGAGGACCTTTGTCCTGCTTATGGGGAGTGCCGCCTGCAGGATCTGGCCGTCCGGTATCAGGTCAAGACAAGTCATTTTACACCTGCTGAGGTCAGCTATCCCATTGAGGACGTAAACCCTTTTATTGTGCGCGATTTTTCCAGGTGTATCCTTTGCGGCCGCTGTGTTCAGGCGTGCAATGAAGTCCAGGTAAATAACGCCATCAGCTTCAATTACAGGGGCAGTAAATCCAAGATTGTAACTGAGGGAGACCGCCCCTTGAAGGATTCGATTTGCGTTTTTTGCGGGGAATGTGTTCAGGCCTGTCCGGTGGGGGCCCTCATTACAAAAGAGGACCTTCTCCTGGAGCGTTCCTCGAACGAAGCAAGAAAGATTCGAACCACCTGTTCTTACTGCGGTGTCGGATGCCAGCTCTATCTCCATGTAAGAAATAATAAAGTGGTCAAGGTGACCGGTGTGGAGGATGTGGGTCCGAATTTTGGAAGTCTATGTGTGAAGGGACGGTTTGGATACGATTTCATTAGTGATACGGAACGACTCAAGACTCCACTGATTAAGGAGAACGGAAAATTTAAGGAGGCGTCATGGGATGAGGCGCTCAATCTTATTGCGGAAAAACTGACCCGAATCAAAAAGGAATCGGGATCAGATTCCATTATGGTATTGAGCAGTGCCCGCATTACCAATGAAGAAAACTATCTGGCCCAGAAATTTACCAGGGCCGTGATCGGGACCAACAACATAGACCACTGTGCCCGGCTCTGACACTCCTCGACCGTGGCCGGTCTGGCCGCAGCCTTCGGAAGTGGCGCCATGACAAACCCCATGGAGGATATCGAAAAAGCCGACGTAATACTGATTACAGGGTCAAACACAACTGAGAACCATCCAGTGCTCTCCTCCTTTGTAAAGCGGGCTGTAGTTTACAAGGGAGCAAAGCTGATCGTGATCGATCCCCGAAAGATCCCCATCACGCGCTTTGCTGATATCTGGCTGAGGCCTAACCTTGGAACAGATGTGGCCTATATTAACGGGATGATGCGCGTTATCATCAAAGAAAACCTTTATGATGATGATTACGTCACATCCCGCACTGTGGGACTGGATGACTTGAAAAAGACCGTCGAGAAGTACACCCCTGAATATGTGGAAGAAATCACAGGAATCCACAGGGATAAGCTTATTGAGGCGGCCCGTCTTTATGCGCAGGCACCTGCAGCGTCGATCCTTTATGCCATGGGCATCACCCAGCACACCACAGGCACTGATAACGTAAAATCTCTCGCCAATTTGGCAATGCTATGCGGGAACGTAGGCATAGAGGGTGGCGGGGTTAATCCGCTTCGAGGTCAAAACAATGTCCAGGGCGCCTGCGACATGGGTGCCCTGCCTAATGTGTACACAGGGTACCAGCCGGTGGTCGATCTTGCTATCCGTGACCGCATGGAAAAGACCTGGGGCGTGGAAAATCTCCCCGAGAATCCCGGTATTACAGTAACCGAAATGATGGAAAAGGCCCATGAAGGAAAGATGAAGGTCCTGTATATCATTGGTGAGAACCCTATGATCTCAGATCCTGACTTAAACCATGCCAAGAAAAGCCTGGAAACCCTGGATTTCCTTGTGGTGCAGGATATATTCCTTACGGAAACGGCCCAAATGGCAGATGTGGTGCTCCCTGCTTCGTCCTTTGCCGAGAAAGAGGGGACTTTTGTCAATACAGAAAGAAAGGTCCAGTTAATTCGCAAGGCAGTGGAACCCCCTGGGGATGCAAAGGAAGACTGGAAGATTATTGCCGACCTGTCAGGCCGAATGGGATACCCGATGAATTACGGGAGCGCAAAGGATATCATGGAGGAGATCGCCGGAGTCACCCCATCTTACTGCGGGATAAATTACGGCCGCCTGAAAAGTGACGGTATACACTGGCCCTGTCCTGCAACAGATCATCCTGGCACCCCCTGTCTCCATGTGGACCAGTTTACATGCGGCCTGGGGGTCTTTCATGCCATAGATTTTATACCTCCGGCAGAATTACCGGACGAGGAATATCCGCTGTATCTAACCACTGGCCGTGTCCTTTACCAGTTCCACACAGGCACTATGACCATGAAATCAGACGGTCTGAATGAGCTTGCGCCTGAGAGCTTTGTAGAAATATCAGCACAGGACGCAAAGGCGTATAGCATAGAGGATGGAGATCCATTGAAAATCTCATCCAGAAGAGGTGAGATTGAGGCAAAAGCCAGGTTATCTGAAAAAGCAGTAGAAGGCACGATCTTTATCCCCTTTCATTATGCTAATGCCGCTGCTAACAAACTGACCAATACGGCCCTTGATCCGACGGCCAAGATCCCTGAGTTTAAGGTGTGTGCCGTACGCATTGAAAAGGTTTAGAAGCAAAAACAGAAAGGATGAATATGGAAAATCTTGTCTTCTCCACCTGGGGCAACTGGAAGGACAGCCCGGGGCCCGCACAAACGGACGATCTACCAGCCCAGTTCGGCCAGGAAAGATCCCTCAGGGCCTTTATGGGCTGGGACGGCATGTTTGTCCGGGATGCCTCTGTAAATATTGTCGATATGACCAGGGAATATGCCGCTCAGGCTGCAAATCAGTCCTGCGGGCATTGCTCGCCCTGCCGTGAATGCACATATCGCATGAACGAGATTCTTGACCGCATCTGCGAGGGTCAGGGTGCTGAGGGCGACCTGGACATGCTGGAATACATGGCTCGATATGTCATGGACAGCTCGTACTGCGATATTGGGCTCACATCTCCGCGCCCGATTCTGGACGCAATTGAACACGGCAGGGCTGGTTTCTTGAGGGCTATCCAGGAAAAAAAGCCTATCCCCAGAGGAAATTATGTGGCCAAGGTTACTGCGCCCTGTACCAGCGCATGCCCTTCTCATCTGGATATTCCAGGCTACGTTGAAAAAATCCATTTAGGCCGCTGGGAGGAAGCCCTTGAAATCATCCGCAGAGACTGCTGCCTGCCTGGCACAATTGGACGTGTGTGCGTAAGGCCCTGTGAGTTCAACTGCCGGCGTGGGCTGATGGACGAACCCATCGCCATCAAGGCCCTTAAGCGATTTGCCGCCGACCAGGAGTTGACCCGGGGGGTTGAACCCTGTTTTTTGACCACAGAGACAAAGGAAGACAAGGTGGCTATCATTGGGGCCGGACCGGCCGGGCTGGCCTGTGCTTACCACCTTGGACTTAAAGGTTACAAAACAACCATTTTCGAGGCCTTGCCTGAACCGGGCGGCATGGCCAAGACGGGCATCCCTGATTACCGTCTGCCGCCGGATATATTGAATTACGAGGTCTCGCTGGTAGAAAAGGTGGGAACTGAGATACGTTACGGCGTCAATGTAGGGAAGGACATTACCATTGAAGACCTGACAAAGGAAGGATACAAGGCCGTCTTTGTTGGCGTTGGCGCCCCGGAAGCGTCCGCGATGCGTTGTGAAGGAGAGGACGCAGGATATGAGCGATTCATGACCGGTGTCGACTTCCTGCGCGAAATTGCCTTTGGACGTCGGCCCATTGAAGGGAAGAAAATAGCCGTGATTGGCGGCGGAAACGTGGCCATGGATTGCGTGCGCTCTGCCCTGCGCATCGGCTTTGACGACGTTAACTTGATCTACCGGCGGACCGAGGCCGAGATGCCTGCCGATCCTGTGGAGATTGAGGAGGCCAAGGAAGAAGGAATCAAGTTTAACTTTTTGGTCCAGCCGATTAAGATTTTAGCCGAGAACGGCAAGGTGTCCGGGCTGGAATGCCTTAAAATGGAGCTGGGCGAACCTGATGAGTCCGGCAGGCGAAGGCCCGTACCAATAGAAGGGAGCAATTTCGTAATCGAGTGCGACGCCATGGTGCCTGCCATCGGCCAGGTTGTAGTCGTGGACCGTGTAGTGCCCGAGGGGACGGAGCTAACCCGCTGGAAAACCCTGGTGGTGGACGAAATAACTTTTCAGTCATCACAGCCAAATGTTTTCGGCGGCGGAGACTGCATCACCGGGCCCGCCACCCTGATCGGAGCCCTGGCGGCGGGGAAAAATGCTGCCCGGTTCATCGTCCACTATCTTGAAACTGGCGAGTGCAAACCAGAGGATGCCGATTGGATGGAAAAAACGATCAGTGATGTGGGCGTCTACGATAAAGGAGAGACCATGCCCTTTGCCGGTCAGACCCGAAGACCTCGCCAGGCCGCCCTTGATCCTTCAGTCAGAATCAAGAGCTTTGAAGAGGTCGAATCGGGCTTTTCCCAGGCCGACGCCTTTAAGGAAGCATCCCGCTGCCTGCGCTGCTACCGGATTGGACTGGCCGCTGTTTAGGGCTCCTCCCTGGGGTCAGAGTCAATTGGCTCTGCCAGTAAAATAAAAAGGAGTGCCGGAGTAATTGAGTCCCGGTCTTCGGCCATTCCGCCCGTAGAGAGAGTGTCAAAAAATATCTGATGTGGCTCCCGAAGTTCTATCATCTGGTTTTTCCATTACTCCAGTACTCCGAAGACCGGAGACTCCCCTTTTCGGAAAACAAAAGCCAGGTCCTTTGTGCCAGGATTCCTTACTTACTACCAATGAGGACTGTAAAGAGAGCATTTTCAGGTGACTTCTTTGAAAGGGGCGCTTAGCCTAACAGAGATCGAAAATACCCTTCACCATCTAAACTGCCGGTGGAATTTTGAATTAATGATGACTTGGATTTTTTGAAATAATGTGGTAAATTAAAGATGACGGTTTCGTAAAAAGTCACCTGAAAATGCTCTCTTTA
>JAKLQB010000751.1 GCA_022013615.1 Desulfobacterales bacterium
GTCAAGTCGCGTAATATTGATAACCTTGATACGCTGCCATCGGGGTTTCGCGTGGGCGTGCTAACAACATCATAGGTTTTATTGTTCCTGGAAAGATCCCATTCCCAATGGACAGTTTTTCCTGCAAAAACACCCTGATCTGCACACCATGGGCAAATGTCTTCTCCATTGCCAAAATAATCGTAGCATTTTCTTCCCTCAACAGGGCCAAGTTCTTTTCTAAGCGCCGGATTTATATATTCAATTTCGTATTGCTCATTTACTATATATATCCAGTCTTCCATAGATTTCAGGATATTTGCAATATTTTCACTTTCAAGGCGCAATGCATCATCAGCCTGTACCCGCTCGGCAATCCTGCCCAACCGCTCGGCAATGGCATTCAGCAGGTGTCTCTCTTCCTCCGGAAAAAGCTCCTCAACACCTTCCGGCCTTTCAAGGTAATAGACCTCCAGTGTTCCTGCCCACTCGCTATGCACAATGATGTCACTAGTCTGCTTCCATGGGGTTTCACTGAAATTCTTCGTCCTGAATTCCTGATACCCCATTATGACACGTGCGCATGTGATCTCCGGATACTGGCATGAGGGAGGAATGAGGTCAGCGACTCCTTGAAGAATCTCCTCTAATGTTGTGCCTGGTTTTTCGCGAAGGGCAGAAATACCATACAGGCATTTCAGCTCTTTGATCCGTTGGCCAAGATCGTGGGTTCTCTTCTGTAAAGCCCTTGTCTTTTCCTGTGCGACAGTTTTAAGCAACTCCCTCTTTTTGCGCTGGATATCGTCTACCCTCTTTTTTCGATACACAGCATTGATCTGAGCTATTAATCCGGCCTCATCAACAGGCTTGACCAGAAAACCGGAAACGCCGGCATCTAAGGCCTTTGCCCAGCGCCTGGGAGCGGTTTCAGGATTTGTAAGCACAATAACCGGAGTGTTTTTCGTTACAACCTCAGCCTTTAGAAGCTTGCAAAGTTCAAAATCATCCATCTCTGCTAATACAATATCAATCAGGACAAGGTCTGGTAATTGTGTCTGTGCCTTTCTAATACCTTCAGCTCTCGACTGGGCACTTGACACAACGCAACCGGGAATGAATTCCCTCAGCGACAATGATATGGAATTCAGGTCATCCTGATTGCCGTCAATGATCAAAACCTTTGCCATTATTACTCCTAAGCTACGAGAAACTTGATAGAAGAATAAGCTTCCCATTCCACAGGGCAGGTGCAGGGATTGCGGAAAATAGACATTTATAAATCGTTACTATATACATTAATCCCACAAAAATACAATTCGTATTTTTTGTGGCCGCCAACCCTAATTCAGACCTCGTTATTTGATCTAAGAACTAGGTGCGATTTTTGGACACCATCCTCATCATAATGGCTATATGGAGCCAAATAGAGGAATTGTGAATTTAGGAGATCGGA
>JAKLQB010000752.1 GCA_022013615.1 Desulfobacterales bacterium
AAAGGGGTGATGGTCGATGCCCCAACCCCAACGACAATCCGGCAACGGGATTATACTATTTCATTGGTAAGTACGAGCTTTCCAACTTTCAATGGAAGGCGGTCATGGACAATGAGTGTCCCGGTTTAAACGGATCCCTTACAGTTGATGATCCGCGACCGAAAACCGACATCTCGTGGTTCGAGGCCATCGATTTCACTCGACGCTATACCGAGTGGCTCCTGAAAAATTCACTTGACTCGCTACCTCATTTTTCTGGCGGGCGTTTTGGATACATTCGCCTCCCTACCGAAGCAGAGTGGGAATACGCTGCTCGTGGCGGACATATGGTAAGTGAATCACAGATAAACCAGGAGGAGTTTTTCCCTTTAAATGGCCAGCCTTACGGCGACTATGCCGTATTCACTGAGCCTGGAGCGGCTAAACCACCTGAAAAATTGTCCTGGATCGGCTCGAAGTGTTCTAATCCACTGGGCCTTTTTGATACTGCTGGAAATGCCGCCGAAATGGTTCTGGACCCATTTCGGTTTTCATTGGGCTTCAGGCTACACGGTGCAACGGGTGGCTTTATCGCTAAAGGAGGCAGCTACCGAAGGAGGACGGCAGAGATCATGCCGGGACGACGCGAAGAGATGCCGTTCTTCCTTGAAGACGGTGCTTTCCGCAGCACCGATTTAGGGTTCCGGGTAGTGCTGTCAGCAATCGTCACTCCCCGGGATCGTTACGAGACCCTCGGTAAGGAATGGATTACAGCAGGCACAAAAAGGCGCCAGGCTAAAGAGGATAAAAAGCCATCAGGGCTGGTGATAAGATTAGACAGCAAGAAGAACCTAATGACACCCGCAGACCAGCAAACGGAAACGGTTAAGGCCGTAATCCGGAGCGCACTATTCACTGCTGAATCGGTGCTCGGTTATTCCATGCGGCGCCAGGTGATGATATATGAGCTTGACAGGCTGAAGTTCATGAAGACGAACGTTGTACCTGAATCGGTCCTTGAGGCATTAGACGGCAACATAACCAATGCAATGGAAGCTATTAGCATGGTTGATGCGGAGATTGATAATTTTGTGCAATTTTACATCAACAGAATCAAGGAGAGCCAAAAGTTTCCAGAGGATTTATTTAAGAACCAAATGGATCTTATCTCTCAGGAGTTGACTGTGGAGGAGGGCTTCAGCCAGGGTTTAAAAAGTCGGTTTGATTTGTTCAAGCTATTCAGGCAACATGTTGCCCGGCACAAGAGCCAGGAGGGTGGCATAAGGCCTGGAAGAGTTCTGGAAGATATTTTCCCCGCGGCGGCTCGTCAGTAAAAAGATACACCTTTTCAGATAATTATACAGAATATCGTCTAACAAAACCCGTCAATTTTAGCTAAGATAAAACAAAAACAGGGCCCAAAGGCCCTGTTTTATATTCCCAGCCTTCAGGATATACCTATCATGCTCTTTTTCCAGTTCGTAAGTTTTCTCTCTAAAGGTTTTAATGCCCTTATCTTTTTGTTTCAGCTCTGAATCGTTGTGGCAGGGACGAAACTCGATCTCTCAGAACGTTTTTCCCAGCGAGAAAAAGAAGGACCAGGTGTAGGAGGTGTCAGTATCGAATCCAATTCCTATGCCAGCCTCAATGACGTAGTTAAGGGTAAGTTTGCGAAGCCCGATAAGCGCAGTAACCGGGTCCTCCTTTAGAAACGGTACGTCACTGAACGCACTTGTGTTGCCCTCGATTTGGACACCGCATGCGACAGTGGAAGTCGGTAACCAGACCAGTCCAACGCCCCATACAATCATTGGATCAAGATCGACGTCCGCTTCTTCGACAAATAGATTTTGCTCTCCAAGGGGTACGACTGCTCCGGCATTGAGGTGCACAGCAAGTTGACCCATCGTTGAGGTAGCGAGAAGACGAAGCCCCGGGTCCACAGTTCCCGCATCCACCAGGTTGTTCGCCTTCCCAAGGGGTAGTTTGAGGGACGCGGCTAGGCTTACGCAGTGCCGGGAATGGGGCGTGACGACTTCATATAGCTCCGTCTTGCTTTGTAGTACGACATCTGCGAGGTCGCCATCACGGCCGGTGGCACCGATCCCGTAGACATCTCGGTACTCGCCCTCGACCAATGGTGTTCCCTCAGGGCTAAAGAAGTAGAAATGATCCCTATGCTCATCCCACCCGGCGTAGCCTGCACGTGCGTGGACCTCTGTCCGCAATCCTATGCCACGTGTTAGTTCGAGAGCAATCCACCTATGATAGCGACCGAGGTAGTAGTCCGGGACACGCCGCCCCTCGCGAACTTCTTGTTGCATGTAGGAGCCCCCCACATGTGGTCCCTTTTCACTGTGGGTGTGGTCAGTGCCGAGGCGTGCGTACCATGTTTCCGGGGGTAGGACAAAGGCGGTCTCAAGACGCGGGATCCCCAGGGTAGCATGCAGGAAGTTCGCTCTCTGTGAAGCGAATGGGGCCGACAAAAGTATCGTGCGTGCATTCTGCTGATCGCCTGCCACCACACCACTGGCGATCAGTCCAATAAATACAATACATAACACACAAGATCGGAATAACGGCAAGCAAATGCTTTGAAAGGTTTTCATTGCCATTAGTCTATAATAGGGGTGATCCATACGATATATCTAAGAATTCTTATATTCAATTTTCTCTTTTTAGGGTCTTCCTGAACTGAATTAATAGAAAAGCCCGTTTTAACCATGACGTTTTGCCTAAGGCACAGGTTAGCTAACTAAAATACATGTAACTTGCCTTCTCACATAAACAGTATTATCAATATGTTACGATACGTTTTACATACATGGAACTCAATGAAGATTCCCAGATTAACCTGAATGTCTATTCTACCCCAATATATAGTATTTGGCCATTCCTACCCAATCCAGTTTTTCGGTTTCTACTTCTTGCCTTGCCATAAGGTGCTCAAGCATTCCCACAAAATTCTGTCCATCTTACAAATGGAATACACAACTATTTCGGGCTGTTAAATTTCTCCTTTGATAGAAAGCTGCAAATCACCCACGATAAGCTCAGGTGTTGATATCGCTGCTTATTATGGGAGGATAATTTTATAGATACGTTGTAGACACCTGTAATGGTCGATAAGGTCAGCGGCCGAGCGCATGTGAGGTCCGCTGCACCGACTTGTTGGCTGAAAATTGTTTTCGTATCTTTTTTCCTGCGCTGGAATCAGCAAGAGAAAGACAAGTACGTCTCAACTGATTAACCATTTTCAACCGTATTGTAACGGCATGAGAACTCATATCAATCTTCACTGGCTATACTCCTAAGATATTCAATATCATCTTTATCCTGCCCACTTTCGCGGAAAGATTTCAGTAAAATAAGACCCTGTGGAGAAACAACCTTTAGCGGCCCACCCTCCCATTCGACTGTAAGCCGGCTATCCCATGCTTTTTGGGTTTCCGGGGTGACTATCAATAGATCCAGTACAAGGTGTTCTCCGGAATCTGTATCGATTTTAGTGAGTCGGTGCATTTTAACGGCACCGCCATGAAACTCCATCGGCGCGGCACTGAACGCAAAACCCAACTCTTCTGCTGCCTGCTTGGTTTGCGAAAGAGAGCCAGAATCAACCATTATGTCAATGTCAAGGGTAGCCCTGGGTCTTGCATATATGGCCAAAGCTAAACCGCCGCATAATGCATAGTCGATACCTACCTGATCCAGTTTCGCAGAAAGATTTTTAAGTTCTTTTAAAAGGTCCATTTTGATATCCTTAACAATTCAGATGAAAATTTATAGTGAAAAAAGGCCAGAAAAGTCAATCAAAATTGAAGAGATTCAAGGAAGTACAGAACGAATCCGCCAGATCTTAGGGGCTGTTCCATAATTCCAGAAAATCCCCCTCAATCCCCCTTTGCAAAAGGGGGAAGCATTCGGAATGTCCGGATTTATTGAGATGTTACAGGGTTACAACCTAAATGTTTGATAATTCTGACTTTTTATTTTTCCACAAAAAAATAGCAATAGAAATAACTGAGATGCACGCAAAGATTATTGAATAATTCATGATGTATTCAAAACTAAGCTCTGGCTGGCTAGTGTCCATCCAGAAATGAGATAGTTTTCGCAAGATCAAGGAAGATGAGGATTTTAACCACAGGAATACATTGAAGTATTTCGAGGATTAAGATCCGAATCTGACGCAGAGATTGCGGAAAATAGCCATTTATGG
>JAKLQB010000753.1 GCA_022013615.1 Desulfobacterales bacterium
AACGGATAATCCTGAAATTGGGCGGGTACTGAAAACGGCTTACCCCGGCCAGATCCGCTGCACCGTAGCTGCACCAGTTGCACAAAAATGTCGTGATTTTAGGTTCCCAGTCGGTCATTGGTTCTCCTCTTCTTTTTAGACAGGATGAACCCCGCCATCGCGGGGCCCCGAAAGCGGGATCTGCGCTCCGCTTCGACAGGCATGGATGAACAAGATAACTATTTAACAACTCAACCATTTGACCAGGTCAAATTTCATTTATCATAGCCATGATCTGGTCTGTGCCGAAGCCCTTAAGGTTAATGGCCCCAGACCTGCAGGAGGCTACGCACAGACCACAGCCTTTGCACAGAACCGGGTTAATCCCAGCCCTGCCTGCAAAGGGGCCTTCCTCTACAAAAGATGGTGCCGAGTATGGACAGATCTCAATGCACACCCCGCAACTACTGCAAAATACAGGGCTCACTTCCGCTATTGTGCCGCTTACATGGATTGTTTCTTTGGCCAGAAGGGTCACAGCACGGGAAGAAGCTGCAAGGGCCTGGGCCACTGACTCATCTATAGGCTTGGGATAGTGGGCCATGCCGCATAGGAAAACACCATCAGTAGCAAACTCTGATGGGCCAAGCTTTGCGTGTTTTTCCACAAAAAAGCCGTCATCATTCATGGCAACCTTGAAAAACTGTGCAAGCTTCTCGTCCTTGTAAGGCACAATGGCAGAAGCCAGGGCCAGAAGATCGGCCTTGATCAAAATGGGTCGCCCGAGGATGTGGTCTATTACCTCTATTTTCAGTCCGTCCTTGTTTTTTGTTACCTGTGGTTTCTCGTCTAATGAGAACGGGATAAAAAGAATCCCGGCAAGGCGAGCCTTTCTGTACAGGTATTCCCGTTCTCCGTATGTGCGTATATCCCGGTAGAGGACATATATGTTCATATCCGGGTTAAGTTCTTTTAAGTGCAGTGCACTTTCAATGGCATGGGTACAGCAGACCCTGGAGCAATAAGGTCTTTCAGGTTCTCTGGAACCCACACACTGGATGAAGACGGCTGTCTTGATTTCCTTCAGAGAGGGATCGTTTCCAATGAATTTTTGATCCAGCTCGAGATGGGTGAGCACCCTGGGGTCCTCTCCGTAAAGGTATTCGTCAGGTTGATATTCATTTGCTCCTGTTGCGATGATAGTAACTCCGTGCTCAAGGGCTGTTTCTTCACTTTCCCCGGTCAGTAGGAGCGACTTGAAGTTACCTACAAATCCTTCCACAATTTTTAATTCCGTATCCAGATGAATTTGTATGTTACTGTCCGACTCAACCGATTTGATGAGATCTGCCAGGTTTTCCTGCACATCCTCCCCCTTCCAGGTCCTGAAGAGATGACGTGCGATGCCTCCAAGATGAGCGGATCGTTCCACAATATCCACCTGGTAGCCCTGGTCGGACAGGTTCTTGGCCGAGGCCATACCGGATATCCCACCGCCTATCACAAGTGCCCTCTGATTTACATCAAGTTCCGCCTCCTCAAGGGACTCCATTAAGGCAACCTTGGCCACGGCCATGCGAATCAGGTCCTTGGCCTTTTCAGTGGCCATGTCCGGATCATCCTTATGGACCCATGAATCCTGGTTGCGGATATTGGTCATCTCAAACAGATACTTGTTTAACCCGGCAGCAGTCAGGGTTTCCTGGAACAGGGGCTCATGGGTCTTGGGCGTGCAGGCGGCAACTACAATCCGGTTGAGGTTGTTCTCCTTTATCACCTGGGCTATAGTCTCCTGTGTATCCTGAGAGCAGGTATAAAGATTGTCAGTTACATACTCTACATAGGGAAGGGATGCTGCATAGTCCCGCACCCCGGGCACATCCACAACGCCGCTTATATTGATACCGCACTGGCATACGAATACGCCAATACGGGGTCTTTCGCCAAATATGTTCCTCTCTTCCGGGACTTCCTTTTCTTTGGTCAGGGTGTTTCTTGCCTGGCTCAAGAGGGCACCGGCTTCTGCTGCCGCTGAGCTGGATTCTATGACCGACTGTGGTATATCCTTGGGGCCGGCAAAAGCGCCGCATACGTAAATACCTTTTTTTGAGGTGGTCACGGGATGAAAGGAGTCTGTTTCGCAGAATTGACCTTCGGTAAGATCGATATCGAGGTTTTTGGCAAGTTCTACGAGCTCAGGCGGTGTCTCCAGCCCCACTGAAAGGACCACCATATCAAAGGGCTCTTGGACAACCTCTCCGTTTTCATTGGCATATCTGATTAGCAGTTCGTCACTGTCATTGATGGGATCAATGGTGTGGACCCTGGAACGAATAAAGCGAACACCATGTTTTTCCCTGGCGTCTTCATAGAATTTCTCAAAGTCCTTGCCGTGGGTCCTTATGTCCATGAAAAAAATGGTGCAGTCGAGATCAGAGTCTGAGTGTTCCTTTGCAATCACTGCCTCTTTAATGGCATACATGCAGCAAACCGATGAACAATAACTGTGATCACATTGGTTTATATCCCTGGAGCCAACACACTGGAGCCATGCAATCTTCTTAGGTTCCTTATGATCTGACAGCCTGACAAGATGCCCCATGGTGGGGCCTGAGGCGGACAGAATCCTTTCAAACTCCATGGAAGTGATCACGTTGGGATGGTTTGCATAATTGTATGTATCGAATTTTGACGGATCAAAGGGCTGAAAACCTGGAGCCAGAATGATTGAGCCCACATTAAGTTCGATTGTCTCATCCTGCTGGTTGTAGTCAATAGCGTTAACCCCACAGAATTCGGAACATATCTGACAGCCACCGGTTTTAAAATGTATACATTTGGTCCGGTCAATGGCGGGCGTGTTGGGAATGGCCTGGGCATACGGTACGTATATGGGTTTTCGACCCTTAAGGCCCATATCATACTCGGATGGGATTGGTTGAACAGTGTGTTTGGTTATATCTCCAAGGTTAATATGCCCGGTGGGGCAAACAGAGGCACAGGCACCGCAGGCCATGCAGACATCTGTCTGAATGTGGAAGGGAGTATCCACTTTCATATCTACACCACGCCCTGTCAGGCCGATAGCACTGTTTCCCATCCGCTCGCAGATACGCACGCAGAGTCCGCAGAGAATACAGTCGTCGTCTTTTTTCTTAAAACGCGGCTCTTTGATGTCATATTTTGCTGCCAGATCTATCATGAAGGGAACATCGGGGCAGCGAGCAAGAAGCAATTCCACGATAAGTCTGCGAACTTCGTGAACCGCCTCAGTATCCGTATTAACTTCCATCCCTTCCCATATGGGATAGTTGCATGCAGTGACAAAACGGGTTCTGCGGCCATCGAAAAGCTCTACGGTACAAAGACGGCACATTCCGGCCGGTTCTAAAGCTCCATGGTGGCATAGGGTTGGAATCCCGACTCCATATTTCTTGGCAGCCTCAAGGATATATTGTCCTTCTTCCCCCTCGACTTCTTTGCCATTGAGCTTGAAAGTGATCATAAGGTACCCTTACTATCTCTTTGAAAAAGTGTTTCTGTCCGGTTCAGTCTTAAATGATCAAGAAATTAAGGTTGGTGTGGGTTGCGAGTTACGTGTTGCGTGTTTGAAACCCGTGACTCGTAACCCGTAACACGCAACCTATTGTATATCCCGCTTCAGGATTAATTGTCCCTGAAGCTTTTCTTGAACACTATATTATTTAATAACAACGGCGTTAAACTTACAAACATCGTAGCAGATACCACACTTGATACATGTATCCTGGTCCAATTGATGAGGCTTTTTCTTTTCGCCGGTTATGGCCTCCTGCGGGCATTTAAGTGCGCACAATCGGCAACCGTTACAGGCTTCCTCATCAATCTCGTAGTGGAAAAGCTCTTTGCAGACCCCTGCGGGGCATTTCCTGTTCCTAATATGTTCCTCATACTCATTACGGAAATACTGTATGGTTGTGAGCACCGGATTGGGCGCCGAGGTTCCCAATCCGCATAGAGATGCCTTTTTAATCATACCACCCAACTCTTCTAAGAGCTCAATATCGCCTTCCTTGCCACAGCCCTGGCAGATATCTGTTAGAATCTCCCACATCTGTTCAATTCCTTCACGGCAGGGATTGCACTGTCCGCATGATTCTTCTTTGAGGAAGTCTAAAAAATAACGGGCCACATCAACCATGCAGGTATCTTGATCCATCACGATCATGCCGCCCGATCCCATGATGGATCCAAGCTCGGCCAGTTTCTGGTAATCTACAGGGAAATCAAGGAACCTTTCGGGAATACACCCCCCTGAAGGGCCACCCGTTTGGACAGCTTTAAATTTCTTTTTCTTGGGAATACCACCCCCTATGTCAAAAACAATCTCTTTGAGGGAGATCCCCATAGGTACTTCCACCAAACCGGTATTCTTTATTTTTCCAACGAGACTAAATACCTTTGTGCCTTTGCTGTGCTTCGTACCCATGCCGGCATACCAGTCAGCACCTTTTGACAGAATGACCGGAACATTTGCATAGGTTTCCACATTGTTCAGGTTTGAAGGATTATTTCTGAAACCTTTTTCCACAGTATGTACATATTTTGCCCTTGGCCTTCCTACTGTACCTTCCAAAGAGGCCATTAGGGCAGTTGATTCACCACAAACAAAAGCTCCTGCCCCGGTTGAGATCTTGATATGAAAACTAAAATCAGATCCGGCGATATTGTCTCCAATTAACCCATTATCCTTTGCCTGTTTGATGGCTGTCACAAGACGTTTAACAGCTAACGGGTATTCATTGCGAACATAAATAAATC
>JAKLQB010000754.1 GCA_022013615.1 Desulfobacterales bacterium
CTGGCAAAGGCCCTTGGCAATGGCCTGCCCATAGGTGCGATGCTCGCTATCGAGGAATTAAGCAATGCTTTTGGTGCTGGAAGCCATGCCACCACTTTCGGAGGCACCCCTTTGGTAACTGCTGTCTCAAAGGCAGTGCTGACGAGTCTTCTGGAAGATGGATGGATCGACCACTGTCGGGTCGTGGGAGATTACTTCAAAGAGAGACTGGAGGAACTGGCTAAGAAGTATGATTTCATAAAAGAGGTCAGGGGACAGGGCCTCATCCTTGGAGTGGAGATGATGAGACCGGGAGCCGAGGTAGTGAAAGCCATGATGAAAAAGGGGTTCCTGATTAACTGTACCCAGGAAAAAGTGCTTCGTTTTATACCACCACTCATTGTTGAAAAGGAAGAGATTAACCTGTTGGTAGAAACCCTTGAAAATGTCCTGGATCAACTAAAGGAGAATATAAAGTGAGCGAAGAGATTAAAAAAATCGTTTTGGCCTATTCTGGCGGACTCGACACCTCTGTAATTTTGCACTGGCTTAAGGATACCTATAAGTGCCCGGTCGTGGCCTATGCCGCGGATGTGGGGCAGGGTGAAGAAATCGATGGAATAATGGAGAAAGCCCTTAAAACCGGGGCAGATGAAGCTATCGTGGATGACCTGAAAGAGGAGTTTGTACGTGATTTTGTCTGGCCTGCCATGAGAGCCAATGCCATTTATGAATCAACCTATTTACTTGGGACCTCTCTTGCAAGGCCGCCAATCGCCAGGGGTCAGGTGGAAACTGCGAGAAAGACGGGGGCCAATGCTGTCTGCCATGGCGCCACGGGAAAGGGAAATGATCAGGTGAGGTTTGAATTGGCCTATATGGCTCTGGAACCGAGCCTCAAGGTTATTGCGCCCTGGAGAGAATGGGAATTCAGAGGCAGGGAAGACCTTATGGAATATGCCCGTTCTAAAAATATTCCGGTGCCTGTGACCAGAGAGAAACCCTATTCCAGTGACCGAAACCTGTTGCATATCAGCTTCGAGGGCGGCATTCTTGAAGATACATGGAGGGAACCACCGGAGGATATGTTTGTCCTGTCCGTTTCACCTGAAGATGCCCCTGATAAAGCGACCTTTATTGAAATTGAGTTTGAAAAGGGAAACCCTGTAGCCGTAGACGGAGAAACAATGACGCCTGCCCGGCTATTGGCCCATCTGAATGAACTGGGAGGTAGAAACGGCATTGGCCGCGTGGACATGGTGGAAAACCGCTATGTGGGTATGAAATCAAGAGGAATTTACGAAACCCCCGGGGGAACAATACTCAGGCAGGCTCATATCGCAATGGAGTCTATCACCATGGATAGAGAGGTTATGCATACGCGGGATTTCCTTGTGCCCCGTTACGCAGAGATGATCTACTACGGATACTGGTTTTCTCCTGAAAGGGAAATGATCCAGGTGCTTATCGATGAAACCCAGAAAAGTGTCAACGGTACTGTAAGATTAAAGCTTTATAAAGGGAACTGCATGGTGGTTGGGAGAAAATCTGAATCATCACTCTATGATCCTAATTTTGCCACATTCGAAAGTGATGAGGTTTACAACCAAAAGGACGCTGAAGGATTTATACGGCTCAGTGGTTTGCGCCTTAAGATAGCACGGCTTTTGGAACAGAACCGGAAGGCAGGTTGATGGATTGACTATTGACTATTGATTATTGACTATTGGCGGTTAAAAAATACTTGGGTTTTCGAAAAATAATTCTTTACATAGAATTTGCGGGTTTATCAGGCCTCCGGCATTCGCCAGAATGACAAAAAATGGTGTTTTTCGACTTTTTACGAGTTCATCAAAATTCGAAAATTCGAAATAATAGTCAATCGAAAATAGTCAATAGAAAATCAAAAAAAGGGACAATGCCATGACCCGGAAGGTTTGGGGCGGGCGTTTTCGCGGGGAAACGGACGCCCTGGTAAACAAATTCAATGCCTCCATAGGCTTTGATTGGCGCCTCTATGCCCAGGATATTGAGGGCAGCATGGCCCATTGCCGGATGTTGGCCAAGCAGGAGATCATTTCGAACGATGATGCATCACTTATCCTTGAGGCCCTCGGAGAGATAAAGGGAGAACTGGATAAGGGCCAATTCCCTCTTGATGATGACTATGAAGATATCCACAGCCTTGTGGAGAAAACCCTGGTGGATAAGATCGGGGCAGCGGGCGAAAAGATTCATACAGGTAGGAGTCGAAACGATCAGGTGGCCCTGGACGTTCGGCTATACGAAAGAGACGCTTTATACCGAATAGTTGAATTAATCAAGGAAGCACAAATAGCACTTGTCAGACTCGCTGAGGACAATTTCAGTCTGATGATGCCCGGGTATACTCATATGCAGCGCGCACAGCCCGTCCTCGTGGCCCACCACTTACTTGCCTATTTTGAGATGTTAAAAAGAGACAGTGAACGATTCCGTGAATGTATCAAAAGAGTGAATGTTCTTCCCCTGGGCAGTGCTGCCCTGGCCGGGTCAACATTTGACCTTGACCGGGAAATGGTCGCAAGGGAATTGGGCTTTGACCGTATCAGCGAAAATAGCATGGATGCTGTCAGTGACCGGGATTTTGTCCTGGATTTTCTTTTTGCTTCATCAGTGTTGATGATGCATCTCAGCCGGCTGAGTGAGGAGCTTGTAATCTGGTCGAGCCAGGAGTTTGGCTTTATCAGCATTTCCGAGGCCTTTTGTACAGGCAGCAGTATCATGCCCCAGAAGAAAAACCCGGACCTCCCCGAACTGATTAGAGGCAAAACAGGCCGGGTCTATGGGCATTTGATCGCTCTTTTGACCACAATGAAAGGGCTCCCACTTACTTACAACAAGGATATGCAGGAGGATAAAGAGGCCCTGTTTGATGCAGTGGATACGGTGGAATCCTGTCTCGAGGTAATGAGCCAGCTCCTTGGGGAGATTTCCTTTAAGGGCGAAAGGTTAAAAAAGGCCGCGGAAGAGGGGTTTCTGGTGGCCACAGATCTTGCAGACTACCTTGTGGGAAAGGGTATTACATTTCGGGAGGCCCATGAGATTGTAGGAAAGATGGTCCTTTTTGCACTGGAGCAGGAAAAAGAACTTCATGAGCTTACACTGGACGAGATGAAGCCCTTTGCAAGGCAGATTGAACAGGATGTTTACGAATGGCTTGAGCCTGCATCATCCCTTGACAGAAGGAATATGCCCGGTGGAACAGGACCAGAGGTGGTTAGGAAAAGCATAGATAAGGCTAAACAGGAGCTGAACCTTTGAAACTGGAGCGGGTGCTTCCCCTTTTTGTTTTCGGGGTAATTTTCTTGGCTCTGTTTGCATGTGGAATAAAAGGGCCGCCTTTTTTACCTGAGAGGAGTATGCCTTTCAAGGTCAAACAGATGACAGGTGAATGGAAGGATGGGGTTGTTTATCTGAAAGGGCATGTGGCCCCTCGTAATGATGACGATGGAAATGCCCCGGATGCATTAGGCTGCACAGTTTACCACGCACAGTATGATCTGGAAAATCCCCCCTGTGAAGGTTGTCCCATGGAATATGGGATACTTGAAGAGATAAAGGCGGATGTTATTACAGAGGACAAATTCCACTGCCAGTTCCCGCGGATAAAGACAAAGGGAATCCACTTTTTTAAGGTGCGTCTACATGGGCCAAAAGGGACGCTGGGCCCATCCTCGAATGGAGCAAGGATGTCGATTGACTATTGATGATTGACTATTGTCTATTAACCCGCATGACCCCCATGAAAAGGAGATTATACCCGAACTTTTTGAGATGTTACGTAAAAAGCTTTTAAATAGTCAATAATCAATCGAAAATAGTCAATAAAAAAAATGCACCATTTTAACTACATAGATAAAGAGCTTTACTGTGAGCAGGTTCCGGTTTCAAAGGTGGCCCGGGAAGTAGGGACCCCTCTTTATCTCTATTCTCATGCGACGTTGCTGCGACACTTCAAGGCCTTTGACGGTGCATTTAGCGGCATGAAACACCTGACCTGTTTTTCCATTAAAGTCAATTCCAATGTTGCGATCCTGAGGCTTTTTGTCCAGGAAGGGGGAGGGGGAGATATTGTCTCCAGAGGAGAGCTGTACCGGGCCCTGAAGGCAGGAATGGAACCGGGAAAAATTGTCTATTCCGGAGTGGGTAAACGTGTTGAAGACCTTGAATATGCCCTCAAATCAGAGATTCTCATGTTTAATGTTGAGTCTGTTCAGGAGATATTGAAGCTGAATGAAGTGGCAGGGAAAATGGGAAAGAAGGCGAGGATGGCAATTCGGGTCAACCCGGATGTGGATCCAAAGACCCACCCTTATATTTCCACGGGCCTGAAAGAAAACAAGTTCGGAATTGACATCAGTGATGCCCCTGAGCAATACGCCGTGGCGGAAAATTTGAAGAACCTGGAGGTTACCGGGGTTTCCTGCCATATCGGATCCCAGCTTACCCAGGTAAGCCCCTTTATAGATACACTTAGAAAGCTGAAAAATTTGGTCAGAGGGCTGGGGCAATCCGGCATGCAGATTGATTATCTGGACCTTGGGGGAGGACTTGGGATCACTTATGACAGAGAGGAGCCTCCTCATCCCAAAGAGTATGCCAGGGCCATCAAAGAAGAGCTAAAAACAGAGGATCTGACCCTGATTCTGGAACCGGGCCGCGTTATTACGGGTAATGCGGGAATTTTAGTAACGAAAGTCCTCTACACTAAGTCCACTACAGAAAAGACATTTTTCATAGTGGATGCAGCCATGAATGATTTAATAAGGCCGAGCCTTTACAATTCA
>JAKLQB010000755.1 GCA_022013615.1 Desulfobacterales bacterium
GGCACTGTTGAGACAACGTCTTTTATGAAGTACTTTTACAACCGGGTATCTGATGCAGTTGGCCCGGAAAAGACCGGGGAGCATTTTATTGCCATTACCGATCCTGGAAGTAGTTTGGAAACAGCAGCAAAGGAGCTAAATTTTCGCAAGACCTTTTTAAATGACCCGAATATCGGCGGCCGTTACTCGGCCTTGTCCTTTTTTGGCCTGGTTCCGGCAGCGCTTATTGGAATGGATATCGACTCTCTACTTGAAAGGGCCGCTGTCATGGCCTGCAACTCCGAAGGATGCAACTGCCCCGTATCCGGAGACAATGCCGGAGCCTGGTTAGGCGCAATCATTGGTGAACTGGCAAAAGCAGGCCGGGACAAACTCACCTTGATTACATCTCCTGCAATCTCACATTTTGGTGCCTGGGTTGAGCAATTGATTGCCGAGAGTACCGGTAAGGAAGGAAAAGGCATCCTGCCTGTAGATGGAGAAAGTCTTGCGGCGGCTGCTACCTATGCCAACGATCGACTCTTTGTCTACCTGCGGCTGGAAAATGACAGCACACACGATGCAAAACTAAAGGAATTGTCAGATGCGGGACACCCGGTTGTACAGATCAATTTGAGAACTCTATATGATCTGGGTGGTGAATGCTTCCGCTGGGAGATGGCCACTATTGTAGCCGGGCATCTTCTGGAAATTAACCCCTTTGATCAACCCAATGTGGAATCCGCAAAGGTTCTCGCCCGTCAAATGGTGTCAGCCTATCAAAAGGAAGGTAGACTCCCTGAGCTAAAACCCTCATTGGAGGCCGATGGAATTCTTGTGTATGCAAGCCTCTCTGCCAGCAGTCTGGAAGAAGCGTTCAATACATTTTTGGCCCAGGCAAATCCGGGAGACAATGAGTCTTCTGGCCGCAGCTATCTCACACTTCAAGCATATGTCAAGCCCTCAGATGATACATACGCTGCCCTAAAAGAGCTTCGCACGGAATGTCAAACGAAAAATCGAATGGCAACGACTCTCGGCTATGGTCCACGATTTTTGCATTCAACCGGCCAGCTGCATAAAGGCGATGGAGGTCATGGTCTATTCATTCAGATCACCGCGGATATGCCGGAAGATTGTCCTATTCCTGATCATGCAGGAGGCGAAGAGTCTTCTATCAGTTTTGGTACGCTCAAAATGGCTCAAGCTTTGGGTGATCGTCAGGCACTAATAGATGAAGGTCGTAATGTTATACGTTTTCACATCGGGAAGAACGTTGTTAGCGGACTAAGGCAACTTTTTAGGGTCTTGGCATGATAAAAGCATTTATCTTCGACCTTGATGGCACATTGGTTCAAAATGATTCCTAAACCCCAAATCACTATTAAGGATACCCCAATCGATCTGGCAAGGACAGCGGCCGATATATTTAGCATGAGGGCAAATGAATGTGTTGCAGGGAAAGGGCTGTTTTTTGTGGCAATTTCCGGGGGCACAACACCAGGGTTATTTCACAGAATGTTGATGCAAGAACCCTATGTTTCAGAGATTCCGTGGGACAAAATGCACATCTTTTGGGTGGATGAACGGTGCGTTCCTGAAAATGATGCGGCAAGCAATTATGGCGCATCCAAGAAGGACTTTCTCAACAGAGCCCCAATTTCTAAAACTCAGGTCTATCCCATGCCAGCCAGGCTGTCTCCTGAAGACGGCGCCCGAAAATACCAGAAAGCACTCATGGAATTTTTTCACCTGAAATATGGCCAGTTCCCGACATTTGATCTAATATTCCTTGGCACAGGCAAGGATGGACACACGGCCTCTTTGTTCCCAGGGCAAAAGGCACTGGATGAGATGGAAAGACTTGTAATATCTGTTAAAGGAGGCGATCCCTATGTCAGCCGTCTCACCATGACCTTCCCTGTTCTGAATCATGCAAAGAGAATTATATTCATGGTTTCAGGAAAAAATAAGGCGGATATAGTCAAAACAATCCTTGAATTTCCCAAAGCCAAGTTACCAGCCCAAAGAATTCAACCCCTGAATGGGACCCTGACCTGGCTATTGGACAGTGAATCAGCTTCAATGCTATCAAAAGAGCACTCTCATGAAAAAAATTGATAATGAATCCATCATTCTGGCCGGAGATATTGGAGGGACCAAAACAAACCTGGGACTTTTTATCCGGGGGAAGAGGCGTCCACTGCTGAAAGTAATTGAGACGTATTCCAGCCGGGGGGCACTCAAACTTGAAAACATCATTGAGCGATTTCTTGAAAGACATCACGTCTCCATTACAAGCGCCTGCTTCGGTATTGCCGGTCCCGTGGTCAATGGACGATGCAAGACCACCAATTTGCCCTGGGATGTCTCCGAAGCTCGAATTAAAGGGCTCTTTAGGTGGGAAAGAGTCCGTTTAATCAATGACCTGACAGCGACGGCTCAGGGCATCCCCCTCTTGAACAGCCGGGAACTGGTTTATTTAAATAGAGCCAGGCCCCGAAAAGGACAGAACCTCGGGCTCATTGCCCCCGGGACAGGCCTGGGAAAGGCATTACTCATCTACCAGGAAGGTCGTTACATATCCGTTTCTTCCGAAGGAGGCCACGCCGATTTTTCCCCGAACAACGAAGATGAGGTTAAACTGTGGCAGTACCTTCATAAACGCCTTGGACATGTGAGTATAGAAAGGGTGTTGTCAGGGCCTGGTTTATTGAATATCTATTCGTGGATGAAAGACTCAGGGCGGCACAAGGAACCGGCATGGCTGGCCAGAAAAATAAAAGAAATGGATCCAGCCAGGGTCATTACCGAAGCTGCAATAAATGAGAAAAATACCCTGTGCATTGCGGCGCTGAACATGTTTGTGTCGATCTTAGGGGCGGTTTCTGGCAATCTGGCCTTGACTGGAATGACCACCGGGGGCATCTACCTGGGAGGTGGAATCCCCCCTAAGATTTTGTCCGTATTGAAGGAAGGCCCTTTCATGAAGGCGTTTACAAACAAGGGCAGGTTTAAAGATCTTCTGGAAAAAATACCTGTTAGAGTCGTCTTGAATGACAGAGCGGCCCTGCTGGGGGCTGCATTTTGCGCTCTTGAATTAGAACGGAAGTAATAGTTCACCGCAGAGACGCTGAGTCCGCAGAGAAAACAAAATAGTTTAACTCAGCGTGCTTTGCGCCTCAAGAGAGCAAAACGAACGGGCGGTGAATGCTTAAGAACAAACCTTTTTATTCAATCTGTAGAAAAGGAGCATAGAACAAGCTGATGATGTTATCGAGAAAGTCCTATGTAATTTTCTTTATCCCCGCTAAAGACGGGATCTTCGACCAGCATCCAGAAACCAGCATCCAGCATCGCTTCGCCTCAAATAGTAAGATATTTGCTTCCTCAACTCGGAGGTTTGAGGCGAAGCTTCGCTAGAAGAAAGGAGGAGTTATGGACTTTAAAGAAGTGATTAACAGAAGACGCGCGGTTAATTTTTTTGACCCTGAAAAGCCAGTCTCTGATGAGATGCTAACGGATCTCATAGAAATGGCAGCAAAGGCCCCTTCCAGTTTCAATCTTCAGCCATGGAGCCTGATGATTCTCAAGGATTCTGATGAGAAAATGAAACTCAGAAAACTTGCATGGGATCAGCCCAAGGTGAGCGAGGCACCGGTAGTATTTATCGTGCTTGCGGACCGGGACGGATGGAAAGGAGGGCATGCATTCGTTGAGAAGAACTTCAAAGAGACGGTAAAAGCCGGAAGCATGTCCGAAAAGAAATACGACTGGTTTATCAATGCCTGCAAGAGTCTATACGGCGAGACCGAAGAAAAACAACAGGCCTTTGCATGTAAAAACACCGGCTTTTTCGCCATGGCCCTGATGTTTGCTGCAAAATCACTGGGTCTCGATACACACCCCATGGACGGTTTTGATCATGATGGGGTACGGAAGGCATTCAACATCCCGGAAAACTACTGGATTCCCCTGCTATTGGCAGCAGGTTTTTTTGATGAGACCAAAAAATTGCATCTTCCCAAATGGAGAAAAACCTTTGAAGAGATAGTGGTGAAATTTGATTGAATATTAAGAGGAGGTGACAAATGGGAAAGAAGATATTAGTAGCGGTTGATGATTCTGAAAATGCCATGAGGGCAGTGGAATTTATTGCGAAATTCTTCACTCAAGATCACAGAATCACTCTGTTCAGTGTTATTTTAGATACCCCTGCCATATGTGATATGAATAATCCGAGTTTAACCCCTTACTTTATGGCTCAAAAAGCGGCATTCTGTTCAGTAGAGGACAAAAAAAAGGCCTTTGTAAAGGAAGCTCTGCAAAAGGCTAAAGAACTTCTCCTCAAAGCGGGATTCAAAGAGAAGAATATCACTATAAAAGTGGAGGGTAAAAAGAAAGGGGTAGCCAGGGGTATCATTCACGAAGCAGATTCAGGCTATGATACCATAGTATTGGGGAGAAGGGGGCTGTCCGGCATTAAAGAATTCTTTCTCGGAAGTGTCTCACAAAAAGTGCTTCAGTCAGTAAAGGCTGTGTCTGTTGTGCTGGTGAATTGAATTCGTTACTCTAATCCTGATCATACTTTGCAATGAAACTCCGTAAGTTATCAATAAATTCGGGCTGTATTAAGAAAATCCCCCTCAATCCCCCTTTGCAAAAGGGGGAAGGTTCGGAATGCCCAGACTTATTGAGATGTTACGAAACTCCTTTGGGATTTCATTTTATTGGCCTTAGTTAAAACTCCAAACGGGAGATAAACCATGAAAGAAAAAAGCATACCTTTTAATTACACTGAAAAGACAAAGGATAGAATAATAGGCTTGGGTGCAAATCTTGTTGGTATTGCTGATATTGAGCCCCTGAAAGAACTCAAAGTAGATCCTCCTGATCTGTTAGAACCTTTCGCAAGGGCCATTTCAATTGCTCTTGAGCTTCCTTTGGCAACATTTGAACAGATTTCAGACCGCCCTACCCCAATTTACAAATCAGTCTACACGACAGCCAACCTCATCCTGGATCAGATAGCCTTTCGGACAGCAATGGCCCTCCAAAACGATGGTTTTCATAGCCTCCCCATTCCCGCATCCCAGGTTCTGGATCAAGAAAACTGGTACGCAGCCGTCAGCCATAAGGCAGTGGCACGAATGGCCGGTCTGGGCTGGCAGGGTAAAAATCTGCTTCTCATAACCCCTCAATACGGGTCCAGGGTTCGTCTTGTAACGGTCCTTACACGCGCCCCCTTAGATGTGGATAGACCGGGGAAAAACCGCTGCGGAGATTGTACTGCGTGTCAGGATGCGTGCCCGGCTCAGGCTATTAAAGGTATTAGCACAGAAAGCCATTACAAGAATAGAGATGAGGCTATGTATTTTTCCCGGTGCGTGGAAAAGGTTGCAGGAGAATTTGCAAAGATTCCTGAAGTTGGTGTTCCCATCTGCGGAATCTGCATCAAGGTGTGTCCTTTTGGGAAAAAAATGGTAACTCAATAAAATATTATCTTGCAAATCCGTAACATCTCAAAAAGTTGGGGCGAATCTTCTGGTGTAGGGTGGCATTTTATATGCCACCGTTATTGGCGGGGTATAAAACCCCGCCCTACAAGAAACGCACCCGGATTTATTGAGAAGTTACGTAAATCCTGTTCATCCTGTCTAAATAACGGAGTTATTGCGTTTCGACATAATCGAGAAAGGAAATAAAGAAACAATGGGAGATCAGGTACTGCTTAAGAAAAAGGCAGCCGAGCGTGCTGTTGAATTTGTCCAATCAGGCATGGTTGTTGGCCTCGGGACCGGCAGTACGACCGGATTTGCTTTAGAGCTCATTGGAGAGGCTATTAAAGCCGGACGGTTGAAAGATATTGTCGGGATACCGAGCTCTCTTCAAACGGAAAGGCTTGCAAATGAATTCGGTATTCCATTGACTACATTCGAGGAACATACTGAAATCGATCTCACCATTGACGGCGCTGATGAGGTTGATCCGCAATTAAACCTAATCAAAGGCGGAGGCGGCGCACTCCTGCGGGAAAAGGTCCTGGCACAGGCCAGTCATCGTAACATCATTATTGTGGATGAAGGCAAACTCTCTCAACAGTTGGGGTCCAACTGGCCGGTGCCAATAGAAGTGATCCCGTTTGCATGGCAGGTTGAAACCCATTATTTAACGACATTGGGTGCAAAAGTGATTCTTCGAAAAAAAAGAGATGGAAATCCATTCACCACAGATCAGGACAATTTTATCCTGGACTGCGACTTTGGGCCAATCGCCCATGCGGATCAACTGGCAAACCTGGCAAGCCAACGCGCGGGCATTGTGGAACATGGCCTGTTTCTTGAGCTTGCAACAGATGTTGTTGTTTCCGGCAAAGACGGTATTCGCCATCTCACGCGGTAAAACCTAAGAGCTTGATGT
This sequence comes from Desulfobacterales bacterium, assembly GCA_022013615.1. The sequence goes on from JAKLQB010000755.1 coordinate 6,400, forward strand.
CTTTTTTGAGTGACTGGCCCTTCTCCTCTATCTGATTCGCAGTATCTCATCCAATGTTTCTGATACCGTCGCAACTGTAAATGGTTTTTGAATGAAGGCTTGAACCCCTGCATTTAAAAGCCTCTGGACAAGACCGTCGTTCGCATATCCACTACAGACGATTACTTTCATGTCAGGGCGGGCTTCTAAGAGGAGAGAATAGACCTCCTCGCCTCCCATATCAGGTAAAACAATATCCAGAAAAACGAGATCAATTTCCCCATCAAATGTCCTTGCGAGATTAACGGCCTCCATCCCGGATTTGACTTCTAAGATATTGTAACCAAGTTTTTCCAGTACCGCCCGGGTTATGCCTACTTCAGTCTCTTCATCCTCAATAACCAGAACTGTTCTTTCTCCTTCGGGCTGTTCTGTATTTGCCTTTTCGGGTGCTGTTTTGTTTGATTCGGAAGCTGGAAAGTATATGTCAACTGAAACCCGGCCATCATGGTCTTCTGTTATTTCAGACCCGGTAACCACACCCAGACCTCTCTCCTCAAAATTTGCGCTTAGAAGGGGCTCGATTAGCTTTCTCCTTGTGGTCTCATTCAGACCTTTTCCATCAGCCTCCAGCGTCAGACACACGTAACTCCCTATGCTTAGACCGGAATGTTTTTTCGCCGATTCCTCGTCCATTTCTTCTGTCTTTGTAATAATTTTAATTCGGCCAGGACCTTCGATGGCCTCGGCTGTATTTGTCATCAAGCTGCAAGCTCGAGCTGTATATGGGCTGGATCAGCTTCTTCATTCGAAATATCATCTGTGAAAAAAGGCTCAATCTGAATGGCAGGATCGATGGGGTGCTGGACCAGGGTAATGGTCACTTCTACAATTTCATTTAGTGATATGATTTCAGGCTTGTACTCTCCATTGCCTGTACAGCCGAGCAATTGGCCGCTCAGGCGGGACATTCGCTGGGTGGCATCGTATATCGGTTCAACATATCTGCTAATGCTCTCATCTTCAGGAAAATCAGATTCAAGTCGTCCGATGTTTCCTGTGATCTCTGCCAGCACACTATTGAACTGGTGTGCAATCCCGCTGACCAGGGTGGAAACCCCTTCCAACCTGCGGGCCTTTTCAAGCTCCTTCTGGGTGTCTTCCTGTTCGCCTACATCCCTGAATACTACCTGAAGGGCCTGTCCTCCCTGAAAGGAAACTACAGA
>JAKLQB010000068.1 GCA_022013615.1 Desulfobacterales bacterium
ACCGGGATTGTCTGAAGGAAGGAGGGCAAAGAGATCAAGATCAAGTTTCAACCGGCCTGCAAGGATGATCGCTATAATCGTCAGTAAAGCAGTGAGAATAAGAATAGACCTGTGGAAGCGATATATGAATTGATGCAACGAGAATAACCCCTCATTCTATTCCTTTTTGCTATTAAAATACTTCTCCCATAGTGGGTCGGCAATTTCAGCGTATCTTTTAGTATACTGCTCAATGTCATGAGCCAGGTTTTCATAAATGAATTCTGCATCATCGTGTGTAAAATATGCGCTGTGTTCAAATATAGCATTTCGGCTGATCGCAGGGTTGTCAATGATGGTACATGGTCGGAGTAGATTTTCATGTGAGGGGAGCTGGGAGCGGATGTACCGGAACATTGGGGAGTCAATTGCATCGTGCAAAGAACTGGTCCTTATATTGTGCGTTGCAAAATGGCAAAAAACGCAGGGCTCCACATCCCCTTTGGCATTGACATGGAAATATTTTCTTCCTCCGGAGATGCAACCTCCGACCACCGGTCCATCGTTCCAGAAGTCGGCCAGCAGTATGGGTTTGGTGGCCCTGAGATTTGTCAGACGTTCGAACTGGTAACCTCTTTGTTCAGGCGTCTGCATCAGCTCAAGATCCGGTTCGCGACCAATTGGAACGTACATGAAATACCATCCGAGGATACAGCCCTTTTCAATCATAAAGTCAATGAATTCGTCACTGCTCAGGATGTCAGTGTTCTGGCGTGTCAATGTGGCGGAAAATCCGAATAAAACCTTAGCTTCTCTCAACAGGTCCATGGCTTTCATCACGAGGTCAAAATGCCCGGCTCCCCTGCGTTTATCTGTGTCCTCCCTGAAACCCTCAATGCTGATGGCCGGGACAACGTTACCCACCCGGGCAAGTCGTTGACAGGTCCTCTCGTCAATCAGGCTTCCGTTGGTGTAGATATGGAAGATGACATCGTTATGTTTTTCAAATATATCAAAAATACTTGGGTGAAATAGCGGCTCACCTCCTGACACAACACAAAAATGTATTCCCATCTCTTTTGCCTGGTTCAGGACACGGTCTATTTCGTCAAATGTAAGCTCAGCGGTTTTGTCGTAGTAACCTGCATAACACCCATAGCAATTCAGGTTACATTTCATGCTGGGGCTGATCACAAAAAACCCGGGAGGATACAGCCCACCGTGTCTTTCAGAAAAAGCTTTTCTTTTATTGGTGCCCACTAACAACTGGTTAATAATAAACGCCTTTATGATGGTTTTACGGTGATGGGGGTTCGTGCCCCTCAATATCTTTTTCGTAACAGTCAAACTGGGATGATTGCCGTCAAACAGCTCCTTTATCCACCTGATCGTTTCTACGTAATAGTCTTTTTTTACCAGCTTTTCCGCCAAAAGGGCAATAAGTGAATAAGCCCATCTAAAAAGCCTTTCACTCCTTATCCTGGAAAGAATCGTAAATAACAAATTAAGTGCGTGAATTAATAGGTTTTGCTTTAAGTTGATTGACATTTATATTTTATCCCGGTCATCAGTTATATTTCTTTATAAATCAGAATAGTTCCGCCAATTGCAAAATAGCCTCGCCTACGCCAAAAACAAAGATACAACCCAGAATGCTTCCCATAATCAGGAGGGGATAACTGGTCTGTTTGGGCAATTTTAATAGCTTTGACAAAAGTACTCCGCTCCACATGCCGCATCCTTTAAGCGGGGTCATGGTAATCGCCACAACCCCGGGCATCCCCATGACTTGCATCCTTTGGAAGAATTTTGAATCACGTAAGCGCTTCTCTTTTTTCCTGGTTCTTTGGTTCAGTCTCCGCATGAGGGCGCTTTTAGAGATAGCTCCATATATATGATAAAACATAGGAATCTGAAGCGTATCCAACAAAACCACGACAGGCAATAGAAAAAAAATCTTGAATCCCAAGAACTGAGCGCTCAGTATGGCGACCGGCCTGCCCCCTAAGATATAAAGCGGGATAAAATAGATCACAAAATGATCTGCAAGATTGTCTTTTAAAAATGTAATAGCTTCCAACATGGTATGATGTAAGTAATGTACACTAAGCACCTGTTAAATTCAATTCTTTCTAAGGACGACCTTTAGTCTTCTTCAAGACATCCGACACAGATGTAAAACGAAAATCTTCTAACAACCGTTGAAGTCTTTTCTCTGCCCTCTCAAACCGGGCATCCAAAACGAACCTTTTGGCCCAGGGAAGCCTGATCCTGGGATTTGCGGGGTCAAACTCCCGGGGATGAAAGTAGATAACAGCGGGTTGACCCTGGGCATTCAGATTTCTGATTGCTGAACTAATAAGCCTGTACGGGAAAACCCGCAATCCCCATCCCCCTCCCAAAGGGAGATTGACCAGGGGCGTTGCGCCAACTAAGGGAGGAAATTCCCACAGCTCCCCTTGATCAAGTGTCAACCTGTGAGGAATTTTAGGGTATTTCGGGTTACCAATAATGGGCAATGGCGCCATACTGGAATCAAATTCAAAGCCTTCCCGGCTCAAAATGTCCAAGGCCCAGAGGGAATCATCCCGGATTGACCACTCCGGAGCCCTGTACCCCTTGACAGGATTACCAGTTATTCCGGAAATAATGCTTACGGACTTTCTTAAATCTTTCCGGAACATATCCGGAGTCATGGCATAAACCTGCATGTGGGCATATCCATGTGTAGCTATTTCATGCCCCGCCCCCTGAATTTTTATTATCAAATCAGGATGAGTTTCAGCTACAAAACCCAGAACGAAAAATGTTGCCTTTACCCCTTTTCGGGATAGTATGTCAAGGATCTTCATAGTGTTTATTGAAACGCGGCTTTCCAATTGCAGCCAACTAACCTCCGGTTTCAACTCCTTTACACCGCAAATGTGGAACCAGTCCTCAACATCTATTGTCAGAATATTCCTGCTGGTCATGATTTTCTCGTCTTCAGGCGCTGTTTCATATCGCGGTCGTAAAGGAATGTCAGAGGTGTCATTATCCTTCCTAATGCCGGGAGGGGATCCTTCAAAGACAATATATCATACGCGGTATTTCTATCCCGGAAATTGAAAAACCGGGGCCTTAGCTGCATACGTTCGGGATTGCAGATAAAATGTAGGATATCCCCGGGCAGGAGCCATCTGCATCTCTTTCCTGTCTGGTAATGCTCCACCGGTTTGAAGTTTTCCCCGCGCGACATGCGATACAAAAGATATGGAAAATTGACCCCCGCATGCACGGCCAAGGATAATGAACCCCAGAATCTCGGGTTGATTTCCATGAGTTTGGGGACCCCGTCTCTGGGATCAAGCTTGAATTCCACCATTGCCACACCGAACCAATCAAGTGCCTTTAACAATGTAATCGCCATATCTCGAATATCATCATATCTGACACTTTCCCGCAACGTGCTCGCCCCACCGGTTACAGGGTATTCTCTCAACCGCTTGTGGACAAAAGATGCCTTTACCTGGTGGTTTTCGTCCAGCAGAAAAGATGCCCCGTATCCTGGCCCTTCAATGGGAATAAGCTCCTGAATCAGGGGATATGGAAAACGCTGATGGACCGAAAGGTATTGGTGTGTCAACTCCGCCGGATTCTTCGGGTATGAAACCCCTACTGCCCCGGAACTCATTCTTGGTTTAATGACAACCGGATAGGGAAGGCAGTGCTTGAGTTCATTGATCCTGGAAATATCATCGATATACCAGGTCCTGGGTACAGGAATTCCCAGCCCGGCAGCCAATTGAAGTATTTTGTCTTTACTTCGGGCAAACTCCAATTTGTCAAAGGATACCATGGGCAGGTAGGTCAGATGCGCAAACTCGGTGTGGTGTTTGGCTATCAGGCCTAAGGTTTCATCCTCCATGGGCAGAAGCATTTGGTATGTACGGCGGGACAGTTCCTTTTTTATAAAACTTATGAACTTTAACGGGCTTTGAAGGGGTGACGGATAGACCACGGTCCGGCCACAGTATTTGGAGAAACAGGCCGTGGCCAGGCGTGTGCTTTCACCGACAGAGACAGAAACCCCCTTTTCGCCCAGGGCCCTAACGGCCGCTAATGTCTTTCTCCAGTGACCGTCAGTAATGAAAACTTGAGAATGCATAGTATTGACTTTACAAAAAGTATCAGAGGGTTTTTCAGTTTATGAAATGGTAAATTCGTCCTTTAATCTTGCATAAAAAACGCCCATTTGCTAAATGTTTTTTTAAGTACCCCTTTTTTCCGGAGAGGCAAAGCAATCTTATGATGTTTAAAGACAAGAGAGTGATAGTTACCGGCGGCACAAGGGGCCTGGGCAAGGCAATGGCTTTGTCTTTTGCCCGTGAAGGTGCCTGGGTGGCTGTGAGCTATGCTTCTGATGAAAAAAGCGCATCCGAGACAGAGGCAGAGTTGAAAAAACTGGCAACAAGATCGCTTCTCCTTAAAGCCGACGTCTCTTCCAGGTCAGAGATAGAAAAAATGGTGGAGAGCGTCTTGGACAAGTGGGGATATTTGGATATCCTGGTGAACAATGCCGGAATTACCCGAGACAAAATGCTTATGTTCTTAGACGAGGGTGATTGGGATAGGGTGATGGAGGTCAATCTGAAAGGGACTTATCTCTGTTCTAAGGCCGTTATAAAGTCCATGATTGCCCGGAGGTTTGGCCGAATTATTAGCATCACCTCCCCGAGCGCTCTCACCGGCAGGGCAGGCCAGACAAACTATTCGGCTTCAAAAGGGGGGATCATTTCCTTTACAAAGTCCCTCTCCAGGGAGATGGCCCGGCTGGGTATTACGGTAAACGCTGTCTGCCCAGGGGTTATTTCAACGCCAATGACGGAAAATCTGGATGACGAGACAAGGAACGATTTATTAAATATGATCCCCATGGGTAAGTTCGGCGAACCTGAAGACGTTACCGGAGCGATTCTCTTTTTAGCCTCGGAAAGGGCACGCTATATTACCGGACAGGTGTTGGCTGTTGATGGCGGGTTAACGTGAAGTCAACATATATGTTAAAATAAAGCAATGAGAGGTAGTAATTGAAAGAAATCGTCAACAATTCAGAAGAACTGTGCAAATATCTCAAGAAAATGATCATTGACACCCTTAAGCTGGAAGAGATTACGGCTGAAGAAATCAAAGACGATGCCCCGCTGTTCAAGGAAGGCTTGGGTCTTGATTCCATAGATGCCCTTGAACTTGTGGTGGCCATTGAGAACATATTTAATGTGATCATTGAAGACGAGGACGTTGGCAAGAGGGCGTTCGCTTCCGTCAATACTCTGGCCAGGTTCATACAGGAAGAGTACAATCAGGGGAAATAGCCTGTGTATTGGGTAGAGACAGAGTCAATGGTCCGTTTTAACGAGGTGGATCAATGGGGTATGGCCTGGTACGGCCATTATATGGCCTGGTTTGAAGTGGGTCGAATGGCTCTACTGGGGCGATTTGATCTTATGCCGGGGCAAATGGTTGACCTGGGTTATATTGCTCCTGTAATTGCTCTAAAATGTGATTTCAAGCATGCAGCAGCATGCGGTGACAAGATCATCATCAGAACAACCGTGGTAAAGCCGAAAATTGCCGCCTTGACATTTAACTTTGAAGTATTGCTCAAAGAAGATCGTACCCTCCTTGCCCGGGGAGAGACCACACAGGTCCTTTTAACGACCGGCAGGAAAATGATTTACCGGCTGAGCGGGGAACTTGAAAAGAGAATTAACAGTCTGGTGAATTTTTGCCAGCAGGAGTAAAGATCTATGAGAAACACGCATGAAAATCTGTGCTGTTATCCCGGCCTTTAATAGTGAGGCCACTATTTCTGAGATTGTTGAGAAAACGCGACGCCAGATTGACCACGTTGTAATTGTGGATGACGGCTCCACAGATGAAACAGCACGCCTGGCAGAAAATACAGGAGCACA
>JAKLQB010000069.1 GCA_022013615.1 Desulfobacterales bacterium
GGATGCTGGGCGATAAACCCGAAATTTCAGTCATTCCCGCGAGGAGACTACCCCGGCGAAGGTGGCGCAGGAATCAACTACCACCCCTTGAAAACCCTTGACCGAATGGGGGTCTTCATTGTAATTGTACTATAATCTTTATCTGGAACACCATGTAAAACACGGAGGAGCTGTAGCATGATTAACAGAAAATATTGGGGCTTATTTTCAGGAGTGATCTTCGTTCTATTAAACATAACGTCCTTCTCGTTAGCTGGTCAATATTCAATACAGCAGGAATCACTCCGTGATCTTAAAGGGGTTTACATTTCAGTGGAAAGCCCCGCCCCCGAGATCCAAAAGGACGGTCTGACTGAAGACAGGATACGGAAAGATGTGGAGTTGATGCTTCGCAAGGCCGGAATCGAAATCCTGTCAAAAAAAGAATGGTTTGATGTGGAAGGGAGTCCTTGCCTTTATGTGAATGCCCATGTTCTAAAACTCCAGGCAACGAGAGAATACATTTACTCAGTTAATATTTCTTTTAAACAGACTGTGTACCCGGCAAGAAAACCTGTGGAGATTACAGGGGCTGCTACGTGGACAATAGGGGGAATTATTGGGATAACACCTGATCTGGACAAGATCAGGGCATCAGTAAAAACCCAGGTGGAAGAATTTATCAAGGCCTACTTAGGCGTAAACCCTAAATAGAACAGATGTAATGAAGGAAAAAAAGGCCGTAAGGCTGATATTGGCAGCAAGGAAGAAAGCCCGCATAATTGGAGGCATGCTATTGGCCTTTATCATTTTGGTGCTTTTTGCAGGACTTTTATTGGCTGCTGAGACATACGGTACACCTATCGAGCCTGCCGAATTTCCTTCTCTAACTTCCTCCCTCAAGACCATAGATACGCTTGAATTCTGTGGAGAACAGGTCCCATTGGAGGTTCAGGACATTAGGGAACGGCTGGAAAAGGAACTTTTGCTTTCCTTGTGGGATAGGCCCCAGGGAATACTCTGGCTTAAGCGCTCCCCCCGATACCTTCCCCATATTGAAAAAATGATGAAAGAGAGCGGTCTGCCAGATGATCTCAAATATGTAGCCATTGCTGAAAGCGCGCTTAGGCCCCATGCTGGTTCAAAGAAAGGGGCAATCGGATTCTGGCAATTCTTGCCTGATACCGGCCGAAGGAACGGGCTGGTTATCAATGAACGTATTGATGAGCGCCGTAATGTCTTCGCCTCAACCCGGGCGGCGATCAAGTATTTAAAAGAACTCCGCAAAACATTCGGGGCATGGACCGTGGCAGTTGCTGCCTATAATATGGGGGAGCAAGGACTTATGGCGGAAATTCTGGAACAGGAAACAAATAACTATTATTCACTTTACCTTCCCCTTGAAACACAGCGATTCATATTCCGCATTCTTTCAGTGAAACTCATTCTTTCTGACCCGGAGAAATACGGTTTCAAGTTTACTGCCGAGGACTACTATCCTCCGCTGACATTTGATAAGATTCAGTTTGACTGTTTCCAGGAGATCCCGATCAGAATTATTGCTAAGGCGGCAAAGACCCATTTCAAGGTGATTAAGGATCTTAATCCAGAAATCCGGGGGCATTACATCGCCGCTGGAAACCACAATATTCTCATACCCAAAGGAGCTTCAGAGGGTTTTGAAGACCGGTTTCGGCAACTTGAAAAAAGTTTTCTGGAGGCCCAAAAAGGACGAGTCTATATCATCAAAAACGGGGATAATCTGTCATCAATTGCCCACAAATTCGATGTCCCTATTGCATCCCTCATTATCTGGAATAGCATTGATCTCAGCCGCCCTATTCATCCGGGAGATCGTCTCATTATTTATCCGAAAAACATTCAATTTGATGAAACACCACTGCCAGGAGTCTCGACCGCCGGCCCGTAGGGCCTACGTCCTTGAAGAAATTAAAGAAAAAATCTCAAGATCCTGCTACTTCGTGATCAGTTACGATTTTTTAAGGAACTATATTTTATCAATCGGGGGCTAAATGAAAGAAAC
>JAKLQB010000070.1 GCA_022013615.1 Desulfobacterales bacterium
CATAAAAGAACGAACCGATTCCCCGTCTGAAATGCCACGGTTTATTAGCAATTGGGCTTGTAAGGGAGTCAAGTCAACTTCACTGGAAAGCTGGGAGGCCAGAGGAGTTGGCTGCCAATGGGAGGCATGCGCAGGCAGTGAGGGGGTTTTTAACTTCCAGACCTTATCCGGGGGCACAGTTCAAACCGAAAAAAACCTAAGTAGTTATCATGGAGGAATATCATTTATTCTGTATTACCGTTTTCACATTAATGTTTCTCATTGACGATTGGAAGTGCTATTAATGAATTTTCAATCGTCAATCGTCAATCGTCAATAGTCAATTCAAAATTAAACCCATATTGTGACACCTTTTCCCGAGTTCATGATCCTCCAAGAACCTTTTCGACCTTCCTAATGTCTTCCGGCACATCAACCTCTATGGAATTGAAAGGGGTTTCCACCACCTTGATCTTGAACCCGTGCTCGAGGGCCCTTAATTGTTCAAGCTTCTCCGCAGCTTCCAGTACTCCTTGAGAAAGGCGAGTGAATTTGAGCAAGAACTCCATTCGAAAGCCATAGAATCCGAGATGCTTGTAGTGGACCTGCCTGGATTCTGCATCACGAAAAAATGGCAGTGGATAGCGCGAGAAATAGAGGGCAAAATCCTGTCTGTCAGTAACGACCTTTATGTGGTTCGGATTCCGGATATCATCTGTATCCATGATCTTCCACTTAACGGTCGTCATGGGGACGGATCGATCTTCCACAAACGGCTTGATTAGCCGGGAGACAATTGATGGATGGAATATGGGCTGATCCCCCTGGATATTTACAATAAGATCCTCTGTATTCAAACCGATTTTCGTTGCAGCCTCGCAGATGCGGTCTGTGCCGGACCGGTGTGTCTGCTCGGTCATCACGACCTTACCCCCAAACTCAGTCACACACGCTGAAATCCGTTTATCATCCGTTGCCACACAAACCTCTGAAATTTCAGGGCATGACATTGCACGTTCATATACGTGTTGAATCATTGGCTTTCCGCCAATCAAGGCAAGAGGCTTACCCGGAAAACGGGTAGACTGATATCTGGCTGGTATGAAGGCAAAAATCTTCATTGACTATGGTGTAACGGAAATTGCATAACTTCTTGAGAATAAAGGAGTCTTATTGAGGCCTGGGTTCAATCAAGTTTCCATGTAGCTGGCGCAGGCGGAGTCTGATTCCCAGGCTGTGACTTTGCTGACCCTTACCTCCTGGCAGTTCAACTGCTGGGAAATGGACTCAAAAACATGGCGTGCAATGTTTTCCGAGGACGGATTTAGACTCCTGAAAGCATCCAGCTCATTCAGGAATTTGTGGTCCAGTTCTTCAAGTGCTTTTTTGGTTGCTTCCTTAAGCAGTTTGAAATCGATCAGCAGACCATCCTTACCCAGTTCCATACCCGTAACATATACTTCAATTTTCCAATTGTGCCCATGCAGGTTTTCACATCCGCCCTTGAATCCTATGAGTTGATGGGCAGCGGCGAACTGTGAAACGATCTTCAATTCATACATTATGTTTCTTCCTTATTTGGCTCTTTTTCCTCCTGTTTTTCCTCCTGCTGTTTCTCACGTTGTTCCTCCTGCTTTTTCTCACGTTGTTCCTCCTGCTTTTTCTCACGTTGTTCCTCCTGCTTTTTCACCTCGTCAGGGGTCTTGCCGCACTCTGAACACCTTCCATCAACGATTATCCCGGTGCAGGTACCATCCGGGCACAGGACTCTATCCCCAAGATCAAAACCGTTGTCATCCTCAAAGGAATCTTCCACCTCCTCCACCAGGGAGACTCCACATTCCATACAGAATTTGGCCTCCTCTGGGCTTACCGACCCGCACTGTGGGCAAGTGATACCAGGTATTTCTTTTTCGCAATATGGACATTTCATGTCTTTATACCTCCTCTCTAAGTTGGGGCCTGCAACCTCTTACATCAACTATGTAAGAGGACACAGGTAATACACACATTAACTGTCTTCATAGGCTAAGATCGTGAATTTTTAGCCTAATTTTTGGAATCATTAATGATTGCTACCATTAATACATCTATTACACAGTCCTTTAGAAACAACCACTGTTTAAATGATAATGTGTGGTTTGTCAATTGAGGATCAGATGGCAAGAGGCAAGAATTAAAGAAGTGATAATCGGGTCACACAGTCAAGGCGCCCGACAACTCGCGCGACCCGCGGACGGCGCCCCAGGACGTTGATCCCATGAGTGAAAAGTTAACTCTTTTTAGACGTTATGGCCTGAAAAGATGTAATCTGCTGCTTCACCCTAACACTTTTACACTTTGGGCATCTGATTTTCTTCTTTTCGTGTTCGGCAATTGTTATGGTCAGGGAAAAAGGCTTTTTGCATTTCTCGCAAATATACTCGTATGTGGGCATGGCAAACCTCCAATTAAACGTCTCGGAAATTGTACAACTTATTTAAAATAATAATATTTCGTCGAGGCCTGAGCTTTTGTCTCGTGTGAGCGGAGCGAACTAAGTTCAAAACAATACGATTCCTCGAAAAGCTATCAAATGTTTTCTCCGTTCCCGTTCCATTGAATCAAGGCCTCAATTTCATGCCAGCTCTTGACTGTTTGAAAAGGATGCGGCTTCCGGTTCCAGGGTTGCTCAAAGACGATGGGGATGACCGACGTTTTTTCTAAAAGATAGCATGTTTCAAGGCGATCTTCAACAAAATACCTGATTCCGTGTTTCAAAAGAACCGGAATTTTTTTCTCGTGAACGCTTGTAGCCTCAAGACGGATATCACTCATACGCGCTACCCGAAGATGTTGTTGAATCCACTCGAGGATAGAATCCCTTTCAGGTCTGGCAGTAACAAAGAGTAAAGGACTAATGCGTGAAAGCCTTGTTAACACATCCACAGAACCAAAGACAGGCCGTATCCCCATTGCAAGCGGATTATCCAGTATCCTTTGAATAATCTCATGGCTGGTCTTTTCATCAATATCAATGACTTTCCAGAAATCATACTCTGTGATGTCCTCATACTCTACTTGAATGCCATATTGTTCTCTGGCAGTTTCAACGAAAATTCTAAATGTATCGGCAAAAACACCGTCGATATCAAATGCCAATTCATTGGGCAGAATTCTCCCTGATTTTTCTTTAATTCTGTTTTTCACAATACATCCCTGTTAAATTTTCAAGACGTTGATTAAGGCTGTTCTTGCTCCTCATATATGGGTAGACGCACTACAAAGGCAGTGGTATTCTTGCCTCTCCGAATCTCTATCTTTCCCCTGAGCATGCGGATAATTCGGAAGGTTATGTAGAGGCCACGACCTTCGCCTTCGCCCCCAAGAAGTCTCAGCCTTTCTTCTTCAGAAATATTACCCGTATTACTGATCTCAGCACACGCCCATTCCCCATCAGCATAAGTGCGAATTGCAATACGTCCTCCCTTGAGTGGAATTGCCTTTGTGGCATTGTTAAGCAGATTATCAAATACACGTTCAAGGTGGGTTACATAACACTGGACCTTAAGATGAGGTTCAAAAGGCCCCTCTTTCAGAGAAATATTCTGCCTGAATTGCTCTTTGATAGCCTCTTTGTTGATTTCAAAGCGTCTTTGAAGTACATCTCTCAGGCTCAACACCTGCTCCTTGCCTACCTCATATATACTCAAGGCCAATTCCTGAAGGCGACTTGTTTCCCGGAAAAGAATATCCACATACTTGCTGATCTGATTATTGGAGTCCTCACACCCTTCCTGTTTAAGTAATGTCTTGAGCCTTCGGGCGAAACCAGCTATTGCGATAGCTGGATTCTTAAAATCATGAAGGGTGTCATCCAGACGTTCCATTTTCTGAGCCTTCATCAATTCCCGGCCCAAAAACAGGAAGATATCTATTTCATCATCCCTGTAACGCTGCCTCTGATCCAAGGCATCAAAAGTCATGAAATGGCTAATTTCACCGTCAGCAGTAAGGGGAATGTATAGTATAGAGTTAATACTGTGGGACGCTGCGAATCTTTTAAGATTCTCAGATATTAAATTGCTCCTTTGTGGATCCACCACCAGTATATATGACGAGGTGACTATCTCGTAGACAGACTCCCCGGAATATTCCCTCAGGTTGAGGAGTAACTCAAAGGCGGGCTCGGTGCTCGCTGGAAAACTTTTCCCAATGCTATGGTACCCCCCCGCCACAGGGTAACCGGCCTCAAGGATCACGCTATTAAGATCCTTTGTGACTGAAAAAAGCGTACTGCTTTGGAGACTGACCATATCAGCGAGTTCCGGGATCACATGGTTAAAGACTTCCGTCATCTTAATCCCGCCCCGGCTTCCAAGGGTCCGGAATATATGACCAACGATCGCCTCTTTCTTTTCATTGGCCCGGTGCATGGTGAGGATCTTTTTGTGAGCAACAGCAAAGCTCAATCTCTTGGCCATAAGGCTGGCCATCTGGATCTCCAGGGGCGCAAAGGTTCGATCTTTCTCCAGATAGTATATCTGGATCACACCCACAGTGTCTCGCTCATGGGGGAAAAACCGGGGAATCTCAAGTGGAACAGCCATTAGCGAGTAAACACCTCTTCTCTCGATGATTTCCTTATCCTGATAGCGCTCATCATCAAGAATATTGGGAACCAGGTATGGTTTGCGAGATTTTACCACATCCCCGGCCACGCTCCCTTCAAGCGGGATAAACGGCTCACGTTTTTCTTCTTTGGAAGGATAAGACCCATAGGAAAGCATCTGCTCAGTTTGCGGATCATAGATCCTGACAGAGGCCGATCGGGCCTTGAGAAAGCCTACCATGTATTGAGTAGCTTTCTCCAGGATTTGCCGTTCAGAAAGGTCTGGGTCGATCTCAACAACCTCATCAACCTGCCTGATAACCTGATCCAGGAAATCAGAGAGAACATGCTGCTCGGTCCATTCCGTTAGAAGGGCCCAGAAATCCTTCTGAGCGGAAAGTCCTTTTGCCCAGGGTTCATGCCGTGCCGGCTCGAACAGATTCGCCAAATCAGTCCACATAATAAAGCTCAGGTTGAAGGTTTATAAGGTCTATATGTTTGTCTCGGAAATTCTATTACTTATTCCAATCATGAGCGAAGCGAAATAATTCTTTTTATTCCCATAGCAATAACAGGGCGAAAAGTCAAGGAAGCCCCGGCTTCCTAAGCAAATCTATTAAGGCCTCCCAGGCAGGGCCAAGAGGCCTTCGAACGAATTGGATTCTGCATTGACATATCTGCTGTTTTTCAGCATACTCCCACTTGCTATCCCCTGCAACAGTTTAGCGATTTGAAAAGACCATCCCTGGATTATTGGGCACTATTTCTAAAGCGCTGAACTGTTACTTTCCCCTCAAAACCCCGGAGGTAGGCATGAAGGAATCAAACAATATAGATCGTCTGATAGATTTGATCAGAAAAATGACCGAACACGAGCAGGACATTCTATTGAACAGGTTGAAAGGAAATCACTTTAAAGAAAAAAGGGTGAAGCCCAGAAAGGCAAATCCTGTACTTTTAGATTATACTGTCCGGAATCGTGTTTTTCAGGGGTTTATTCATGATATAAGTGTTGGCGGAGTGTTTATTGGAACAGGCGAATCCATATCTGTTGGTCAAGAGATCCTGGCACTTATACCACTTCCAAACAGCCCAAAATCTATTAGAGTCAGAGGCGACGTTGTCAGAAACACGCCTAACGGGATAGGTGTAAAATTTAAGAGACAGCCTAAGGCATAAAGGATCTGGCAAGAATCCTCTTGTACCAGGGAAGTTTCTTCTGTATGGCATTTTTTATTTCGGGCAACTTTTCCCTTGCACTTTCTATTCCCGCCTCAATCAATTCATCTGCTCTGGAAAATTCTGACCAGTGTATGTCTTTTGTATCCGGAAAAATTGCCACATCTGCGGTCCTTGCCATCATGCGGGAAAGATTCCGTGATGTGATCATATCTGCGCGGCCGATGATTTCAATAGCATTCACGGATTCCATGGGAGGAAATTCCCTCATGGCTAATTCCACACCTATAGTAACATCCACTTCGGTCCTGGGGAGATATTTTACCGGCACAGGGCAACTCACCCCTCCGTCAGTTATCAAGTCACCGTTCAAACAGACGGGACACAAAAAACCCGGGATGGAAGAACTGGCCGCAACCGCATCTATGATATCACCGGTTTTGAATACAATATCATCACCTGTATGCAGACTGGTGGCAACAATACATAGTGGGATCTTTGTATCTTCGATGTCACCCTGATCAATTAATCTAACAAGAATTTTTTTTAGGCGAACTTCCTTTAACAGTCCTGTTCGACTTTGCGCCAGATTGATGGCAATACGTCTTTTGATGTTTTCCGTCGTTTGATGGAGGAATGATCCCTCCTGGCAGCCATTTGTTTTCAGATATTCCAATCCCAATTGACTGTAAAACTCTTCATCTAATGATTGTCCAAAACGTTCTATCAAAAAATCCGCCTTGGGATTCTGGGCATAAGCAGCGCCAACAACAGCTCCTATGGATGTTCCCGTTATATAATGAAGAGGGATTCCTTCTTCCTCAAGCACCTTTAGAACGCCGACATGGGCCAGCCCTCGAGCCCCGCCACCACCCAATGCGATACCGATTCTTACTGACATATATTAGATCCACTGCTAATCTTAGGCATTCCAAAAATGACCAACGGCCTGTTCTACAAAGTCTCAGATAACTCAGTTAAGTCTTCTTCTTGAACTGTGTGCTATTTTATCCTCCTGCGGTTGAGCAAATATCACCTTTATTTTAGGCACTTTAGCTCACTTTAGTCACTTTAGTTCACCTATTAAAACAAAATTAAGTTGGATGTCGAAAACGTCAACCATTCAAACCACTTACCAATACAAGACTTTATTGTCCAAGTATTAATCTTCCCTTTTGGCTTAAATAATCTGATTTTTTCACCTCATTTGATGTGTTTATAAGCCCTTAGCGGCTTTTTTGTCCTTGACATGGCCAAGTATAAACATTAATATTGATAATATAATTCATACTTGGACACGGGGCAAAATGGATAAAAACTCAAATGACACAAAAATCGTTAAAATTATTTTCAGAAAAAAAGCAATTACGATCGATGCACTATCTTCTCTTTTGAACAGTTCTATAAAAACCGCAAGACGACGGCTAAAACTCTGGGAAGCTTATACCAGTTATAACGAAAACGGGCGCTACTATACTTTACCGAACATTCCCGAATTTGATGGAAATGGTTTATGGGCATATCGAAAAATTCACTTTTCAAAATATGGCAATCTTAAACAAACGACAATCAATCTGATTAAACGTTCAAAAGCCGGACTTGATGCTGCAGAGATGAACGATCTCCTGGGCATTTCTGTTCGCTCTTTTCTCACTGCTCTGCAGAAGCACCCAGATTTAAAACGGAAAAAGATTCAAGGGCGCTATGTTTACTTTTCTGCAGTTGAGGAAGATTACATCAGACAAAAAGATTACCGTGCCGGTATGACTAGAATTAAACAGCTACCATCAGATTTTGAAGCGATTTTAATTCTTGTGGAAACAATTAAGAACCCTCATCTGAGTATTGAAGATCTGGCTTTAAAATTAAAAGACAACGATTGTAGCGTCACCCCGGATAGTATCAGGAACCTTTTCACCTACCACGGTCTGACAGTAAAAAAAACGCCGGGAACGCCTTTTTGAATTGCCTTTGTCATTATAAGAAAAAGGTTTATGGTAGCGTGGCAAATACTACATTGTTTGATATACCACCTGTGTTTGATTTTTTTCCTGAAGAGGAATTTTGCCTGAACGATAAGAGTCGTCTGAATGTCCTGAAAACCGATACTCGAATAAAAAAGACGATCCAGATTGGTAGCTTCAAAGCTCGTGAAACAATCAAGGTGTGTCCCCAGTGCGGTATACAATACCGTTCAAAAGAACTTTGCAAAATCGCTCCGTCTGCATGTAACTTCGGTTACGATATACTTGTTCATGTAGGCAAGGCTCTTTTTGTAAACCATCTGGCCGATCACGGCATTGTCGAGCAACTTGCAGTCAAAAATGTCCATATCAGCCCCTCTGAGATTGCCTATCTTGGTAAAAAGTTCATTGTATATCTTATGCTTGCACACCGGAAAAGCGCACCACGAATCAAAGCCGCTATGGCATTAGAAGGTGGTTATATCCTTCATCTGGATGCAACTTACGAAGATAAGAGTCCTTTGCTGATGAGTGGACTAGATTCTATCATGAAAATTGTCCTGGGTAATTGTAAATTGCTCAGTGAAAAGTCCGACAGCATTGTTCCTTTCCTTGAGGATATTAAAAGTCTATTCGGGGAGCCGCTGGCATTGGTTCATGATATGTCCAAAGGCATTATTAAAGCTGTCGAAAAGGTTTTTCCGAACATCTTGGATTTTATTTGCCATTTCCATTTTCTGCGGGATATCGGCAAAGATCTGCTTGAGGCGGAATATGACAACATCCGCAAAAGCTTGACCAAACATGGAATTGCCGGCAAACTGAATTATCGTTTACGAAAATTTAAACAAACTGTCGATGAAAATACAAATCTGATTGATATGCTGAATCATCAACATTCATCCAGTAGTGATACATTTTTCACCTGCATGCCTGTGATTGCTGCATATAGTTTAATCATCTGGGCGCTTAATGGAAAAAAGCAGGGAAACGGATATGGGTTTCCTTTTGACCGGCCTCATCTTGAATTTGCAAAGAGATTGAAAGTGGCGCATGCAGATCTTGATCAACTTCGAAAAATTAAACTCCGTCGAGGCCACAGAGACAATAAAGCCCTTCATAAAGCATTTTTCGATCTATCCGATGTGATGAAGAATAGATCATTATGGAAGAGTGTTGATCGGATTGAATCAGAAATTGAACTTTTTGAAAAGCTTCGTGACACAATGCGGATCGCCCCCAAAACAAGCAAGAGAGGACTCAATAACGAAGGGACCGCAGCTCCTATCGGCACGATTGAAAAAGAAGTAAAGAAGCTTAGAAAAGAGATCGTAAGTTCGAAAACTTACAAAAAAAATGAGCGACACCAAAAAATGATTGAACAAATTGACAAGTATTGGGAAAAGTTATTTGCAGACCCGATCGAGGTGGAAACATGTGATGGGAAGAAACACATTCAACCGCAAAGAACGAATAATTTTGCTGAGCAGCGTTTTCGAGACTTGAAACGGGGATACCGGAAAAAAACCGGTAATGGGTCTTTAGGGAAAACTTTACGTACAATGCTTGCAGACACACTGCTAGTAAAAAATTTACAAAACGATGAATATATGAAGATCCTGCTTAATGGCAAATCGAACTTACAAGAATTATTTGCCGAGATTGACGTCACTGAAGTGCGTAATGAATTGAAGTCCACACAGGGAAACATTGAAAAAATACCAGCCAAATTGAAAAAATTAACAAATCAAATAGATTATCCGGAAATGCTTAAAAATTATTTCTTCAAGCTAAAATCCAACGGGATTTTCTGTCAATAGAAAAATACAGATGATCCATTTAACCGTGATCCAATTGTGTTTAAACCAGCCCCAATTGGTCCAGATAGAGTAAACCAACGCGGTTAAAAACGTTCCAATCGCTCCCGGCACTAAAATAAACAGATCGATAAAATCCAATGTGTAGGAGATCCCATACAGTTCACCCCCATTCTCAGGATTAACAAAAAACTGCATTATGGTTAGCGTGGTGGCGCAACCGGCCCAAAC
>JAKLQB010000756.1 GCA_022013615.1 Desulfobacterales bacterium
AATGTTAAAAGATCAGAGGTATCTTATATGATCAAAACGGATGGGAAAATCGGAAAGGGTTGGATTTAAAATTGGGGGTGTAAAGGATGGCCGAGAGGCGCAGAATTAGACTGCCGCGTAGCGGTTTCGTTCATCTTGCCAATATCTTAAATATCCATAATGCTTTGATATCACCAAAATATCCAAAATGAAATCTCTGATAAAATCATGGGCAGGCCAAATTAAAGAACGTCTTCCACTAACTGGATCTCCTCTTCGGTCAATCCATATAGCTTGTATACGATTTGATCAATAAGCCAATCTGTTTTTCGGAGCTTTTCCTTAATGGGTAAGAGTCTTGAAAGGGAATTTTCATATTCGCTCTTGACGGTTTCAAAGATTTCTCTGGATTTGAGATTTGCCTGAATTCTGTTTTTCTCAAGAATTTTCCAGAAATCTTCAAACGGCAAATGTTCTTCGCCTTTCTGATAATCGCCGAGATAGTTTTTAATATGGGTTTTGCCTGTTAAGGCTTCGATCCCTGTGTTCCCTTTTTTGTCCGGTTGAATTTTTAGTTGACTCTCCAGCCATTCTAAAAACCCCTTGGTTTCTTTTTGATTGTCCTTATTAATTTCAATCATTTGCTCTGCAAGGAAAGCCAGTATATCGTGGACTACATCGGACTGATCACATAGGGAGTCTTCTTTAATTTGCAGGTTTTTGTTGACAGGGTCGGCATTGTGCTTATGACCAAGGTTAGGATCGGGCTGGTGTTCTTTCAACAATATACCTTCGATAAATAAGAGAAACGTATTAGGCTTCCCCGTTTCAATATATCTTTGGTAATCCAAGATTGTTTCTTCAAATAATTTCTTTCGTTCCTGTTTTGGTGTTACAAAAGAGGTGGGAGGAATAGGCATAGAGTCAATCTCATAAGCGTTAACGTGATTATTTGTACTGGTTAGCCTAAATCTCCATTCCCACAAGGAAGAATTCAATAATCCCAAAATTGTAAATAATTTGAGCCGGTTAGGATTTGTAATGAAGTTAATGGTATCCGAGCAAAAGCTGTTCTTTTCAATTATGGTTGCGATAATCCTTCTCCAGTTGTCTATAGCAGCCCCTCTTTGATAACCAATACGGGGGTATTGATGATTCATAACCTTCGTATTTGTGCCAAACGAGGAGAGAAACCTCCGTACATCAAGATACATGGGGATACCTTGCTTGGGTTCCTTTTGAAAGTCGTACCGATCCACATGGGAGCCTCTTAACACAACTTCACCTGTTGGGCTCTTATCAAGGTATTCAGAATGGGTTGTGAGATTGACTTCTCCTTGCTGAGAGGGAGCATAATTACTTAAAACATTTCCTTGGCATACTTTAACAAGTTTTAAGGCAAGATGAAAATCCTGGGTAGTGATCCTGGGATAGCAGGGCACGCTGAGATTTTTTTCGTCAAATTCTTGTATTTGCTCGTAATCTAATTTAACAGACGGAGAACTTTTCAGGATATCTTTCTCAGGATGAATTCTAACCGTAAACGGGGATGGTTTTGATTTCCTGACCACATAAACGCACGTAGATAGTTTTGCGTCCTTAAAAACCCTCTTTGTCGGGTCGTCTTTTTGAGGAAATGCTTCTATTTGGTTGAAGCAATTTTGTTCCAACATGAATTTACGCAAAGGTCTTGCTTGCTTGTCAGCTAATAAAGCCATGGGGACGATGAAGCCATGTATTCCATTTTCACATAGTATGTCCAATGAACAACATACAAAGAGCTTGTAAAAATTAAGTTTCCCGCTTACTGCGGGATGGTATTTCTTCATTAAAGCAATAAATCTTTTTTCTCCTTCAACTTCTCTTTCCTGTTCCTTCTCCGATATAACATCATAAGGCGGATTTCCTACGACTGCATCAAAACCTGGCTTTTCCTTTCGTTGGTCCCGTTCAAAGACCTCTGGAAATTCTAAGTTCCAATGGAAAAAATTCTTTTCCTTCGCAATATCCTTTGCTTTCTTGAACAAGAGTTCCTGGCTCAATCTTTTCCATTCCTCATCAGATGAACGGAGTTCACCCTGCAATCTCTGGTAAGTCCCAAAATCAACAACATTTCCGAAGTATATACTGGTCCAGACATCAGCGACATCCTGAAAACGAGAAACAATCTTCCTGAAATCCTGATAAAGTCTCTCCTTTTCCCTTACCTGTTCAACAGTATCGGAAGGTTGGGTCTCAATTAATTCAAAAGATTTAAGAAGAATGCTTATCTTTTCGCGGAAAACGCTTTCAAAAAGTCCAATTTGGACAGGTCCATTTTTTGCTTTTTTCTTCTTTAATTCAGGGAACTTTGTTAAATCGCTTATGTTGGCACCGATCAAGGAATTCCCGCATCTTAAATGATGGTCAAGGAAATTAAGCGGCCTATTTTTTGAGACCGTATAAAGCCACAATGAAAGTTTACCCAGTTCCACTGCCAGAGGATTCAAATCAACACCGAAAATGCATCTCTCAACCACCTCCCGCCTTGCCCATCTTATATCTTCCTCTTCGGGTTCTGTTTTACCATATGGTTCCTGAGCTTCCTTAATTTCCATCTCTTTTGTGGACCTGCCAAGAGGTTCTCCACTCAAGATCCTGAGAAGTTCCCTTGCTAAAAAATCCGTGGCCTCTACTAAAAAATGGCCACTCCCCATTGCCGGATCAAGAACCTTTAATTGAAGAATCCTTTCTATTGGATCATATCCATGAGACGGTTGGGCACCATCAAGCATATTCAGGAGAAAATCCCGGCGTTCCTGATTGCCTCTGGTCAGTTCCCATAACCTTATAAGATTCTCCTTATCTTCCTCCCCGTTCTCATTTATTATTTTCTCAAAAATTTCATTAAGGTTCCGCTTGTTATTTTTGATCTCTTGAGCCCACTCTATTTCCCTGTATATCCGTCCTACAAGCGGACCAAGGGTATTCTCAATGATGTACTTGACGATATAGTCAGGGGTGTAATAGGAACCGGTTGCTTTACGCTCCCCTTTATCTGTGACAAGATACACCTCGCCTTCCCTGACAATTTCTTCTTCCTTGACCTTCTTTTTTTTCTTTGCGGCTTCTTCAACGGGAATAAAGACTTCCTTACCCTTTTCTTTAACGGGAACGATATCCTTGTCGGCAATCTTGAGTTTATATTCCAGAAGTCCTTCATAAATAGAGCCTAAATGACGGATTTCAAGGCTGCCGTAATCAATATAGGCCCTGTCACTGGAACGGGAAAGCAGGTCCACAGCCTTTGCAATATATAGATTGCCTATTCTGAATTTTTCCAGAAAGTCGTATTTTTCGGGATCAAAAAGCCCGCCGTTGTATGGAGGTACCCCTAACTCGGAATTCCCAATATTTATGATCTCAAATAATTCTTTAAGCTTATTCCAGTATCCATACGTTGAGGTGGCTATGGGTTCACCTTTATCCAATCTTCCCGCTATTTCCTTCTTAAGTGAGTCCAGGCTATAGCTTTCCGTGTAGAGTCGATTTTCTCCTATCGGAAGCAGGCCACGATACTCGGCATAAAGGATGAATAGAAGGCGGTAAAGGAGGATCAGGGAGTTGTCGTGAATTTCTTTAAGGTGTGTGTCCTTTAACTTATTGGCTGGTGTACTCAAGAAACCCTGAGTCAGGCTCTTCAGGGCCTTATAGACATTTTCTTTAAGCTCTTCACCAACGGCCTCAGCATAATCAACACTCGCCTTATAGACCTTTTCCAAAAAATCCGGAAAAGCATCCCTTCTGAAGAAGAGATAGAAATATTTGAAATCCTCTATAGAGCCATTTTCGATAAGGTCTTCAAGGTCTATCTCGTAGAAAATGTCCAGCCTCTTTGCGGTTTCCCTCTCAAAGATCCGCCAGTATCTTCCATCGGTAAGGATTCCCCACTTTACCCCCGTAAGCCAGAGATACCGGCTTATTTGAAGGGATGGATTCTGAACCTCGAATGGGTCCTTTTCTCCTTTAAGTTTCCTGTCTAATGGTCTCCCCCAGCGTTTTGCCTCACCAATACAAAGAGCCTTATTAAAATAGTCTTCCCTGGTTGCTTTTTGTGCAATCTTTAGGTCTTCCCTGGTATGAAACAAAGCATAATCAGGGTGTTTTGACCACTCACCTGATGGGGTCGGTGGCTCGACATCGATTGTCCAGACTAAGGTTTCGAACACTTTGTCCAAGAAATGTTTCCTGAGCTGGGGTTCACTCAGGGATGAAAGATACGTCTTATCCCATATGCGCTTAGTTTCTTCAAAGGCCGACTCAACACGTGAGGATGGGATATTGAAATCTTCCTCTCTCGGAAGAAGTTCATCAAGGTAATAGTTGGAGAAAAGTCCTTTGTTAATGTGAGGTTTCATAATAAAGACTTTTGGAGTGAAGTGAATAAGAAGGCACTTTTTTGGGAAAAGAGTATAAGGAAATTGACCTTATATGTCAAGGATAGAGCCTGCTGGGTCATATAAGACCTACACATTTCACAAAATTGCCCTGTTGTGAAATGTGTAGGTCTGCTCCTGCTGTGTACTTACAAAAAAATCTTATAGTCGGTCCGTAAGGCCTTGGCCAAACGTTTTGCCATCCCTTTACCAATAGGACGCTTGCCGTTCTCCATTTCTGAGATATGAGTGGGCTTGGCTCCAATCATTTCCGCAAGCTGTTTCTGTGTTAATCCCTCACGGGAACGAAGGCCACGCAATGCATTACCTGTGTGGAAATCGGGAAAAACTTCTTCTATGGAATATCCTCTATCAGCGTCTTTTTCCTTGCTATGGAGAGACATTCCGGCCAAATCAAGGATCTTTTCAATGGCTTCTTTTACCAACTCTGCCTTGTCGGAGGGTATTCCGCGCAGGTGAATTTCTACAAATTCGTTCGTAGTCTGCATTTTCGTGAGTTCCAGCATACTTCATCTCCACTATTTTATTGGTGTTTTGTCAAGGGAAAGTTTCCAATTTCAACGCTGCCACAGTCAAGCCATGTTAAGATGCACGCTATGACATACACATCAAGACCTCGATAATACTACCCTTCCATTGAAAAATACCACATATTGTGCCTTTGACTAACCTTTGGTTCAGTCTGTAGCCTGGATTCTCCAATTTGATTTGACAACAGCTACATTTTCAGTTTTAATGAATGCAACTTATTTTGGTAAGCTACCAGTAAACACAACGTAACATCTCAATAAATCCGGTCATTCCGAATGCCTCCCCCTTTTGCAAAGGGGGATTGAGGGGGATTTTTTTGATATAGCCCTGATTTAATGAGAACTTACAACACAACAACATAACCCTCTAACCTTCTTGAGGAAACCATGAAAAGATGTTTCCAGAAGGTGCTGACACAAAGCCTCCGAGGCATCATTATGCCTTTTTTGGAGGCTTTTGTTTTTTCAGGGTCTTATGAAACTGACCTTTCTCTACCTATTTCTGTACTCCGACGCTCATGCGGTGTTGGGCCTCGTCTATCTTGTGACGCGGCAGTGGGACAAGGCAGTCGAAGAATGTGAACTCGCCGTCTCTCTAAATCCCAATAGCGCCGATAATATCGTGAATTTAGCAATGGTCTTTAGGGCTGTGGGGCGAGTTGAGGAGGCGTTGGCATTGCTTAATAAAGCGGTCCGTCTCAACCCCATGCCTCCAGACTGGTACCCACACGAATTTGGCAGTTGCTACCGCCTGATGGGGCGGTACGATGAAGCAATAGCGATGCTCAAAAGAGTTCTCGATCGGAATCCGGATTATCTGAACTCCCGCCTCAACCTCATAGCCACTTATGTCACGTCAGGAAAAGAAGAAGCTGCACGTGCCGAAGCTGTGGAAGTTCTCAGACAGAGTCCAGATTTCTCTGTCGAGCGATTTCTAAAAGACTTCCCTTACAAGGATCAAAGGATCCTTGTAAGTCTTAAAGAGTGCTTGCTCATGGCGGGGCTGAAGTGATACTGGATACTTGGTGCCTAATACGGAATATATAGCAAAGATAAAAATGTGGACAGATGGAATTGAATAGATGGATATGAAATCATGTTAAGTTATACGTAGATTTTTGTTATTCTACGTATAATACAGAAAACAGGATGAATATCAACGTGGATAAACTTCCCCTTGAAACCCAGACCTTGTATGCAGAAATGATGGAACAGCTTGTTGCTTTAGAGGCACATCGTTCCATAGGGCATGCTTCAGGATGCTTCATCACAAAAGACATAAAAGGAGCATCTTATTACTATTTTCAATATTCTGATCCAGGTGGTGTTCAGCGTCAGGTATATATTGGAAGAAAGAGCAACGAACTTGATCGCCTGGTTGAACGGTTTAATGCTGAACGGGAAGTATTCAAGGTGGATGAAGATCATATCCGGCGGCTCTGCGCCCAGCTTCGGGCAGGGGGTGCACTTATTACCGACACCGCTTCAGCACGGGTGATTAAATCATTAGCCGAAAGCGGGGTCTTCCACTTGGATGGTGTCTTATTGGGAACCCAGTCTTTCACCGTTCTTGGAAATCTTCTCGGGGTGCGCTGGAGGGGTTCAGCGATAAAGACCCATGATATTGACAATGCCGGCGAGTCGAAGATGAGAATTGCATTGCCGAATATCCGGGCTGACATTCCCAGGGCACTGGAAAGCCTGGAAATGGGCTTTATTCCTGTCCCCCCTCTTAATCCAAAGGCAGCTTCTACATCTTTTAAAGTACGCGGGAACCCTCTTCGTGTAGACCTCGTGACACCGGAGATGAAGCAGGGAGAAAACAATCCTGTTTTCATATCAAGATTCAATGCGGCTGCCCAGCCCCTTCGCTTTCTGGATTACCTCATTGATAATCCGGTAAAAGCAGCCATCATTGATGGCGGGGGGGCTCTTGTGAATGTGCCTCAGCCCGCAAGATTTGCCTTTCATAAGCTGATTGTATCACAGGAGAGGGAATTGACCGCACACGATAAGGTGGAAAAAGATATTATGCAGGCCGCTCAAGTCATCTCTGTTTTAGAAGATGAACGCCCTGGGGATCTGTTGCTTGCCTGGGACGAGGTAAAAAGAAGAGCAAAGGTGTGGATCAAGCGAGCAAAGGATGGGATGTCAGTGATAAATAGGAGTGATCCTTCTGTTTACAAAAAAGCTGTCGAGCTATTAAGACTGTGAGCCTCTAATCCATTACCAGAAACTCCATAATCAAACCCTTAAGCTTTATCCAATATCCTGATGCTTTAGTTTTAAGGGAGGTAATCCCATGGAAGAGAAAAAAACGAAGCGCAAACTTACCACTATTCTCAGTGCGGATGTTAAGGGCTATAGTCACCTCATGCAGGATAATGAAGAAGCCACCGTTCGCACGATCACGGCCTACCGTGAGGTGATGACAAATCTTATCCAAGGACATGACGGTCGGGTGGTAGATGCCAAAGGAGACAATTTGCTGGCTGAGTTTCCGAGTGTCGTGGACGCTGTCCGATGCGGGGTAGAGATCCAAAAGGAACTCAAAGTGAGAAATGCAGAACTTCCAGAACAACGTAGGATGGAGTTTCGCATTGGTATCAATCTTGGAGATGTCATAGAGGAAGAAGAGACTATCTATGGGGATGGAGTCAATATTGCGGCCAGGTTGGAGGGGCTAGCAGAAGGTGGAGGAATCTGTATCTCAAGAACAGCCTTCGACCAGGTTAAGAACAAGCTGGATGTTGGCTATGAGTATCAGGGTGAGCATTCGGTAAAAAATATTGCTGAACCTGTGCGTGTATATAAGGTTCTTATAGAACCTGAGTATGCGGGCAGGGTGATAGGAGAGGAAAGACCAAAACCTAGTAGATGGCAACGAAAAGCCATAGCGGCCATAGTCATTCTCTTTGTTGTAGCTGGAGCCCTATCTGTATGGAATTTCTATTTCCGTCGTCCATCAGTCGAGCCTGCCTCTGTGGATAAGATGGCGTTTCCTTTGCCTGAGAAGCCTTCAATCGCAGTACTCCCATTCGACAATCTAAGTGACGATCCCAAACAAGAGTACTTCAGTGATGGCTTAACTGAAGAAATCATTACTGCCCTATCAAAGACCGAACAAATGTTTGTGATTGCCCGAAACTCCACCTTTACTTACAAGGGGAAGCCAGTAAAGGTTCAGCAGGTTGCAGAGGACTTGGGTATTCGATATGTGCTTGAAGGTAGCGTTCGCAAGGACGCAGGGAGAGTTCGTATAACCGCCCAACTTGTGGATGCCATTAAAGGCACGCATCTTTGGGCTGAGCGTTATGACCGTGACTTAAAAGATATATTTGCCATCCAAGATGATATTACGAAACAAATCATAGCGGCATTACATGTAAAACTGACGATTGGAGGGGACGCCCGTCTGAGTGCAAAAGGTACCGACAGCCTTGAAGCCTACCTAAAGTTTTTACAAGCACGGGAGTACCACATGCGGATGACTAAAGAAGATAATGCTATTTCCCGCCGTTTAGTAGAGGAAGCAATTTCCATAGATCCTGAATACGGAACGGCATATTCTTTACTGGGTTTTACTCATATGTTGGATGTGTGGCTTCAAGCTACTAAGTCCCCTAAAGAGTCTATGGGGAAGGCCGTAGAACTTTCAATGAAAGCTGTCACCCTTGAGGGTGGGTCTCATGATCTGTTGGGCTGGCTTTACGTGATGGTAGGGCAGTATGATAAGGCAATAGCTGAGTGCCAGAAAGCTGTTAGCCTCAATCCCAGTTCAGCTACAGCTCGCACCTTTTATGGATTGGCTTTGGGTTCCTCGGGCCGTTTTGAGGAAGCTGTCCATGAGCTTGAACAAGGTGTGCGACTTGACCCCTTTTCTTCGAGTTTTAGCCTACGATCGTTGGGAAACGCCTACTCCTTTATGGGGCGTCATGAAGAGGCGATTTCTATATGTAAAAAAGCAGTCCAAAGAGCTCCCAATGATTTGATTTCTCATTTAATCTTGACCCGTGCATATAGTATGGCTGGTCGAATGGAGGAAGCCCGAACTGCAGCTGCAGAGATACTCAGGATAAATCCTGAGTTCTTTCTTGAAGATTACGCAAAAAGACTGAATTTCAAAAATCAGGCCGATATTGATCGAGCGATAGACGCTCTTCGCAAGGCCGGGTTGCCAGAGAATCCACCGCTCCCCCTGCCCGACAAACCCTCCATTGCTGTGCTGCCCTTTGTCAACATGAGTGTCGATCCGAATCAGGAGTATTTTAGTGATGGGATTACGGAAGAAATCATTACGGCGCTCTCTAAGACCCCAAAGTTGTTTGTCATTGCCCACAATTCGACATTCACTTACAAGGGAAAGCCCGTAAAAGTCCAGCAGGTAGGGCGTGAACTTGGCGTGAAGTATGTTCTTGAGGGGAGCGTCCGAAAAGCTGAGGATAAGGTGCGGATCACAGCCCAGCTCGTTGATGCGAAGACGGGGCATCATTTGTGGGCGGAGCGATATGATCGGGAGCTCAAAGACATATTTGCCGTTCAAGATGACATCTCGATGAAGATTATTACGGCGTTGCATGTGAAACTGACGGAAGGGGAGCAGGCACGCTTGAGTGCAAAACGTACTGACAACATCAATGCGTACTTAAAGTACTTAGAGGGGAGTGAGCATCTTTTTCGCTTCAATAAAGATGATAATCTTCTAGCCAGGCAGAGGGCTGAGGAAGCTATGGCACTGGACCCGGAGTATTCAAGTGCATATGTGCTTCTGGGTAAGACCCATATACTTGATGTTTTCTTTAACTGGAGTAAATCTCCAAAAGAGTCTTTGGCGAGTGCCTTTAAATTGGCACAAAAAGCCCTCGCCATGAATGATACCTTGCACGGCCCACACAGGATATTGGGCACTATCTATCTTCTCAAAAGGCAGCATGATAAGGCCATTGAGGAATGCGAACGTGCTGTCTTACTCGCTCCCAATTCAGCAGATGCTATATATACTTTAGGGCTAATTCTAAGGTTTGCGGGCAGGGCCAAGGAGGCTATTTCGATGTATGAAAGGGCGATCCGTCTGAATCCCATGCCGCCGGCCAGTTACTTCTATCAGTTAGCTCTCAGCTATACCTTTATAGGAGAGTTTGAGAAGGCAATCGCTATTTGTAAAAAAGCGCTCCCTAAAAACCCCGACGACCTGGTTGGTCGCGTCACTTTAGCCACAGCTTATTGTTCATTAGGCCGGGAAGAAGAGGCCCGCGCTGAGGCCGCGGAAGTCCTTAGGATAGATCCCAAGTTCACTGTAGAATATGCGTCAAAGACATGGCCTTATAAAAACCAGGCCGACAGGGATCTTGTCATTAATGCCTTGCGCAAGGCAGGGCTGAAGTGAGTGGAAGAAAAGGCTGCCAAATATTGCCCTTTGTGTAGCCTTTGGTTCAGTCTGTAACCTGGATTCTGCGATTTCATTTGACAGCAGGTATATTTTGAGTTTTAATGAATGTAGCTCATTTTGTTAAGTAAATAGCAAATACAACAACATAACCCTCTAACCTTCTTGAGGAAACTATGAATAAATGTTTCCAGAAGGTGCTGACACAAAGCCTCCGAGGCATCATTATGCCTTTTTGGAGGCTTTTGTATTTTTGAGCACCGGTTGGTATTGAGGTCATAAAATAGTTTGCGTTGGCTTAGCTGTACGCTTCGAATGCAAAGACAAAGAATTATTTCACCGCCCGTTCGTTTCTCTCACTCGAGTCTCAAAGAACGCAGAGAAATATAGTTATGTATGCTGTGAAGATCGAAGTGCTTAATATTATGGGGATTTGCCTTTGAGGAAAGAATGAAATGCTTCATTATTTCCTTGAGGCCTTCTCCCCACATTCAATCCCGCTGCGCAGGATTGAATCCCGTCGTACGGGAATGTTAAGCAATCCATCCTTAACCATCATGAAGGAAAGGCCATTCTTCTCTGCGGCCTCCGCGTCTCTGCGGTGAATTAGTAGACCATTTCAATCATTTTCAACCATTGAAGGGGGGATCCCATGGCCACAAAGGACTTTAAACGGAAGCTAAGCGCTATTTTGAGTGCAGATGTAGCTGGCTATAGCCGACTCATGGGGGAAGATGAGGCAGCGACTGTCAGCACATTAGAGATTTATCGTGAGGTAATGTCCACGCTTATCAAGCAGCACCGGGGCCGGGTGGTGGACTCACCCGGGGATAATGTTCTTGCGGAGTTCGCCAGTGTAGTGGATGCCGTCCAATGCGGGGTGGCAGTTCAGAATGAATTTCAGGCCCGCAATGCGGAGTTACCGGAGAACCGCAGGATGCAGTTTCGCATCGGCATCAACCTTGGAGATGTGATCGAGGAAGGCGATCGAATCTATGGCGACGGCGTCAACATTGCTGCAAGGCTGGAAGCTTTGGCCAATCCTGGAGGAATTTGTATCTCCAAGACAGCCTTTGATCACATCGAGACCAAGTTACCATTGGGGTATGAGTATCTGGGCGATCAAACAGTTAAGAACATCACCAAACCCGTGGGGGCATATAGGGTATTGATGGAACCGAGGGTTACGGTAGCTGGAGAAAAAGAAAAGGCAAAACTAGTCCCGTTTTGGCGGAAAAAAGCGATTCTGGCCGGAGGTGTCGCTTTAGTTCTGGTGGTCATTGCTGCCTTGATATGGAACTTTTACTTCCGTCCTCCTCCCATGGAAGTGGCCTCGGTAGAGAGGATGGCATTTCCCCTGCCTGACAAACCTTCAATCGCGGTGCTTCCATTTGACAATCTAACTGGAGACAAGGATCAAGAATATTTCAGTGATGGAATTACAGAAGAGATCATAACTGCCCTTTCCAAGACGCCGAAAATGCTTGTGATTGCCCGTAACTCCACGTTCAGCTACAAAGGAAAAACGGTAAAGGTTAACCAAGTCGCTGAAGAATTGGGAGTTCGGTATGTGCTTGAAGGAAGTGTTCGCAAAGCGGGAGACCGGGTCAGGATTACAGCTCAACTGATCGATGGTCTTACGGGGCACCATTTGTGGGCAGAACGATATGACAGGGATTTGAAAGATATATTTGCCCTTCAAGATGAGATCACCATCAAAATCATAAGCGCTCTCCAAGTAAAGCTAACAGATGGTGAGCTTGCTGGCTTGGCTGCCAAAGGCACTGATAACCTTGAGGCCTATATCAAGTGCATTCAAGCACGTGAGCTTATTTTTAAAACCACCAAAGAAGGTAACAGGAAAGCGCAGCAACTTTTAGAAGAAGCACTTGCAATAGACCCGAAGTATTTTCAAACATACAGACTACTGGGCGGCAGCCATTTGGTGGATATATGGCTAGGATTGAGCAAGTCTCCAAGGGAATCCCTCAAACGCGCCATTCAATCTTTACAACAGGCTGTCTCTTTAAATGAATCTTCGGGTACGTCTTATAGTACCTTGGGATATGCATATGTGTTAGCAAGGCTATATGATAAAGCAATAGCCGCAGCGGAGCGCGGTCTGGCTCTGGAGCCAAGTTCGGCTGATGTTCTTTTCCATTATGCATTAATCTTGACTTTTGCTGACAGACGAGAAGAGGCTATTCCTTACTTTAGAGAGGCTCTGCGTCTTAATCCTATGCCTCCTAACACGTATTTGCGACATTTGGGCATTGCCCTTCGCGATTCAGGTCAGTATGAGGAAGCGATCGCTTTACAGAAAAAGGCAATACAGGAAGAGCCCAATGATATTTTAGCATACTTAGTCCTGGCCTCCTCATATGGTCTGGCGGGGCGTGAAGAAGAAGCCCAAGCGGCAGCAAAAGAGGTTCTTAGGATAAACCCTAAATTCTCCGTTGCGCAGTTAGAAAAGATAAGCCCTCATAAGGATCGAACCGTAGTAAAGCGCTTTTGTGACGCCCTTCGCAAGGCGGGACTGCCCGAAACTCCTCCACTGCCACTGCCCGACAAGCCCTCCATTGCAGTATTACCCTTTGCTAACATGAGTGACGATCCTAAACAGGAATATTTCAGCGATGGACTAACAGAGGAAATCATCAACGCCCTCTCTAAGGTATCCAAGCTGTTTGTGATTGCCCGCAACTCTACCTTCACGTACAAAGGGAAGCCGGTGAAAGTACAGCAAGTGGGAAGAGAGCTGGGAGTACGGTATGTTTTGGAGGGTAGTGTGCGCAAAGCCGGATACCGCGTCCGAATTACCGCCCAGTTGATAGATGCCACCACCGGCCATCACCTGTGGTCTGACCGCTATGATCGGGATCTGAAAGACATATTTGCTCTCCAAGATGAGATCACCATGAAGATCATTTCGGCCATGCAAGTAGAACTGACAGAGGGTGAACAAGCTCAGATCGCAGCAGGTGGTACGGCCAACCTTGATGTGTATTTAAAGGTTTTAGAGGCACGAGATTTAGCGCGACACCAAAACATCGAAGACAACCTTAAGGCGCGTCAGATCTTGAAAGAGGCTCTCGAGCTTGATCCTCATTATGCACGAGCTTACAGGTGGTTGAGCGGAACTCACTATATGGATGTTTGGTTGGGCTCAACCAAGTCACCGAGAGAGTCTTTAAAAATAGCTGCCGAACTTTCGAAAAAGGCCTTATCCATAGATAATTCCTTAGGTGATGCCCATGGTTTATTGGGCAATATCTATGTCATTACAAAGCAATATGAAAAAGGCATTCCTGAACTGGAAAAGGCCGTGGATCTTGAACCTAATGGAGCAGACGCACATGCGCATTTGGCTATGGGGCTTCTTTTTATGGATAGATCAGAAGAGGCAATCTTAATGTCTAAGAAAGCAATACGGCTTAGTCCCATTGCTCCAAGTTGGTATCTGCATAATTTAGCGGCTACTTATAGAAATATAAGAAATTATGAAGAGTCACTGGTATGGGCAGAGAAGGCGGTTAAGCAAGAACCGGAAAATATTCTTTCCCACCTGGTGCTATGTAGTATTTACTCTATAATGGGACGAATGGAGGAGGCTCGCGTTGAAGCTAACGAGGTAAAGAACCTCAATCCTAAATTTTCATTAATAAGATTTGAGAAAACGCTTCCTTATAAAAACCTTGAAGCGAAGAATCGCTATATTGAAGCTTTGAGTAAGGCGGGGTTAGAGTAAGGTGAGGTAATTGGTGGGGAAAATAATCCACCACTGGATTTTATTTATAAGTACTGACCCATAAGACGCTTTTGTCTCAAAGTCGGCATCCTGTGATGGTTCCCCGTTCGCCTGGAGTCAAGCATAGCTTACCAAATATGAACGGACCTGTCACCCTGATCTCGTAACAGGATGCTTCTGGTAACGTTAAAATTTCAAGCCGTTATCATTCAACAGGCACAGTAAAATCTATGACTTTGAGTTGGAGGGCTTATACCCAACATGTTATGACACTAAAAACAACACAATGTCATCAAGGCGTCATTTTCGCAGATTACAACGGCATCGCATCCCTCATCTTTGTTAACACGTCAATCATTTGATTTTGCCCTTCGTAGAGCCTACACATATCTATGAGTATTCCGGTTATCTGAGCCAACGCTTGGACAAAATTCACATCTTCCAAAGTGAACTCCCATTGTTGAGAAGTGTAGACTCGCATGGCTCCAATTACCTCACCCCTGACAAAAATAGGTACGGACAGAATGGAGGCAATTCCCTCTTTTTTCGCAGCTTCGGGATACTGTATTCTTGGATCATCTGTAACGTCATAGATTGCCACCGGCCCATCTTGCAAGGACTCGGCAATGGATTGTAAGGAGCCTACAGGGCCTTTATTCAGATACCCTTTACTCAGACCTTGTGAGGCGACCAACTCCAGTTCATTGTTATCGGGATTAATAAGAAATAAGGCACATCCTTTGATATTCAAAGTTTTTTTAATGGTTTTTACTGTCAGCAAGATGATTTCTTCCGGGTCCCTGGACATTGTCATGGCCTTGGTTATCTTAATCAGAGTTTCGTAATTCAAGAGATGTTTTTCCATAATTTCCTCCTTGCTAATAGTTTGTTTTAAAATGCACTGAGGTAATCACAAAATGCTCTTAATAAGTAATCATCATCCGTCTCATTCGTGGTCAATTTTTCTGAAAATCAGGCAGGGAGTTAAACAAAAATGATTACTATAAATTTACCTTGACGCTGTCATACTCGGCAGCTCGGCTATCTTTTACAGAGGGAGATACGCTTTAATTAGGGGCCAGAAATAATTTTAGACCCTTGACTTTCCGTCCACACCTTACGATGCGTATGGCTTCTTTGGGATGAGAGTTTACCCCCAAAGAGAACAGACAACCCCCCGTCAGGGCAAGGGTAGGCACATCTTGAGCTTTTTCTCCATTGGAAGTCCCCATTCGATAAAGGTTAGATTATGGGTAGTGAATTCTTGCCAATAGGATTAAACAAAACCAAGGGGGTGTCAAGGAAAATCGGCGCTGATCCAAAACCTTGGAGTGTCAATTGGCAATATAACTAATGGATCCGATACCATGGCTCATTCATTATTTTCAATATTTATGATTTCAGAAATTTTGTTTTCTAAGACTTTAGCCTCCCCAAGTATTATCTTAAGATCCTTTTTGTTGGGATCATCATCAGGCGTTTTTTCGCACAATCTCCGAGTCAAACCTCCAACGACAGTCAGTGGATTTCTGAGCTCATGCGCAACCCTATTTGCCATTTTGCCAAGCGCGGCAAGCTTTTCACTTTCGACTAGTTTCCTATTCTTCTCTTTCAACTCCTCCGTCCTTTCTTGAACCTTCCTCTCAAGCTGTTGACTGAAAGTATATAGCTCATCGTGCGCCTTGCGTAGCTCCTCCTCTGCTTTCTTACGCTGGGAATAAAGCAATGCGTTCTGTATAGCTAAAGCCGCCGGACTGCTTATTCCAGTCAATAAATAAAGATCATCAATTTGAAATTCCTGTAGCATATTAACGGAGTGTACATATACAACACCTTGGGTTTGCGACTTGCTGATCAAAGGTACGCACATGATCGATTTGATTCGCTTCATCGCTATACTCTCTGAAAGATTATCTATATCCTCTTGACTCGTATCTGCCATTATAACTGCCTTACCATCACCTATGACTCGATTCACTATAGTTCGACTATAATTAGATTGGATATTTCCTTCATTATGTCTTGACCTGGCTAATATCTCCTTGAGTTCCCCGGTTTCGTTATCAATCAATAGAATAACTCCATTGTCGATATTGTTAAAAAGAGAGAAAAGGGAATCCATTATCTTTTCACAAATTTCATTAATATCTAATGTTTGCATCAAGATCGTTGATACCTCATGGATCGTTTCCAAGTCTTTCCGTTTAGTGATGCGTCTATCTTTGTATAAAAGGCTCTGCCTGAAATCACCTGTCTTTTCTGAAAGATCTATCGAATGCTGAACAGCCATGCCATTATCTAATAACATCTTACCCAGACTGATCGAAACATCACCCACGACAATAGGAATCCCTTCTTTCACTTCATACTGATCACCAGGTTCTATTGCTTGACCATTCACCAGTGTACCATTCTGGCTTTTCAAATCTTCAATAAAGAATTTATCGCCTTTCCTTAAGATTTTCATATGCTTTCGAGAAACAGAGTTATTCTCTATCTGAATATCATTATCAGGAGCCCTTCCAACAAACGTGACTGCGCTTTTAATATCAAAAGAATAGCTTCTTTTTAATCCGTTAATAATGTAGAGCTTGGTCATTGCACATCATCCTTGAATGTTAGTATCATAAGTAATTACTGGGAAACTGCATACGCCCATTTATCAGCAAGTTCATCAGAGTCCTAGGAAATCTGAGAGCCGATTATTCTTAACCTTTCTTGCCAAAATTGAAGATACGGTTTGTATAACCCTGATTGAGCGATGCTCAATCAGGTGGTATTGGGTATTTGCAATCAGGTATTGGTTTTATTCTATTTCACATCATATTTTGTATTTCTTTGATGAAGAGATATAAAAAATGAAAAATATTCCTTTAAACAAGTACCGGGTACCCGATACCAAATACCTCCTCAATTGAGTTTGGTTCAATTGAGGTATAACACAGTGATTATAGTGGTGTCAAAAGCTCATATACAGTTATTTGTAACATGGTATGGTTTTGATTAGAAGCTCTCGATATTTTTCTAAGGGGCCCCGGATTCTCGACTACTTATCGTTAGTTTACACTTTTGGGGTAATGGATTTTCTTTCGTTTACCATTAGAATACTTAAAAATCCCCGAAATTCGGCATTATTGCATTGTGCAATTTCCAGCCAAATCAGCCACATACAATATATGGACATCCAGTTCAAAATCCGCTATCCTATGAACACTATTCATTTCGTTGTTTAGTCACCTAAAAACATAATCCCAACCTTCTGGCAGGAACCATGGAGAGACATTCCCAGAAGTTGATGCAAAAGAAGCCTCCAAGGGATTCTTATACCTTTTGGGCTTTTGTTTTAGTTTCTTATTTTGAAGAGGTGTTTCTATGGGAGCCGAGAGAACTAAAAGGAAGCTGACCGCAATTCTCAGCGCAGATGTCAAGGGATATAGTCGCCTCATGGAAGATGATGAGGAGGCCACAGTTCGAACCATCACCGCATATCGTGAAGTAATGACGAATCTTATCCAGGGACATCATGGCCGTGTGGTGGATGCAAAGGGGGACAATATACTTGCTGAGCTTGCCAGTGTCGTGGATGCAGTTCGATGCGGGGTAGAGATACAAAAGGAACTCAAGGTGAAAAATGATGAATTGCCTGAAAAACGGAGGATGGAGTTTCGGATCGGGATAAATCTTGGGGATGTGATTCAGGATGGTGATACCATCTATGGAGATGGGGTTAATATCGCGGCAAGGTTAGAAGGATTGGCTGATGGGGGAGGTATTTGTATATCCGGAACAGCCTTTGACCAGGTTGAAGGCAAAACAGGGTTGGAATTCGAATACATTGGCGAACAGGCAGTCAAGAATATCAAGAAACCGGTTCGGGTATATCTTGTAAAGACGGAGGGCGGCGTTCCTGATGTTGCAGAGAACCGTGAATTTTCTTTACCTGCTACGCCGTCGATAGCCGTATTACCCTTTACAAACATGAGTGGCGATCCTGAGCAGGAATACTTCAGTGATGGGATCACCGAAGAGATAATAACATGGCTATCAAAAATACCGAGACTATTTGTGACAGCCCGTCATTCGACTTTTATTTTCAAGGACAAAGTGGTCAGCATTCGAGAAGTAGGTCAACAGCTTGGTGTTCGGTACGTATTGGAAGGAAGTGTTCGTAAATCTGGAGACCGGATAAGGGTTACCGCACAGTTGATCGACGTTAAGACCGACCAACATTTATGGGCAGATCGCTATGACAGGGAGCTCAAGGACGTCTTTGCAATACAAGATGAAATTACTATGAACATTATCATAGCCCTTCAAGTAAAGTTGACGGAAGGAGAGCAGGCCGCACTGAGAGTGAGAGGAACCTATAATCTAGATGCGTATTTGAAGATGCTACTTGCGGTTGAATACTTTAGGCAGTTCAGTAAAGAAGGCAATATTTTGGCCAGGCAGAAATGGGAGGAGGCCATCGCATTAGCGCCAGATTATGCATCAGCGTATGCGGGTCTTGCGGGAACATATCTACAAGAGGCATGGCTTGGCTGGAGCTGTTCTCCTCCCCACTCTTTGAAGCTCGCCATGGAGTATGCTCAGAAGTGCGTGGCCTTGGATGAATCGTTTTCCGAGGCTCATGCGGTATTAGGCGCGATCTATCTTGTTATGCGGCAGTGGGATAAAGCAGTCGAAGAAAGTGAACTTGCAGTATCTCTAAATCCCAATAGCGCCGATAATATCGTGATTTTATCAATGGTCTTTAGGTCTGTGGGCCGAGTCGAGGAGGCGTTGGCATTGCTTAATAAAGCTGTCCGTCTTAATCCCATGCCGCCAAATTATTACATACACGAATTCGGTAGTTGTTATCGCCTTATGGGTCGGTATGAAGAGGCAATTACTATGCTCAAAAGAGTTCTCGACAATAATCCCAACTATCTGTTTTCAAGGCTCAACCTCATAGCTACATATGTCATGTCGGGGGAAGAAGAAACGGCTCATACGGAAGCTATGCAAGTTCTGGAGCAGTGCCCTGATTTTTCTGTCGAACGGCTTTTAAGGGATTTCCCTTACAAGGATCAGAAAATTATTGACAGCCTCAGGGAGTGTTGGCTCAAGGCGGGGCTGAAGTGATTGGAGGCAGGGCACTATATATTGTGATTATTGAAAAAGCTATTAGAGTGAAGACTTCTTCCAATAGACTTCATCGTAACTTTCTGGATCCACTTACGATTTCGTTTAGTAGCCTAAATTAATGGCAAAGTCAAGATTACCCAAATAAACCTAAACTATGAAGAGATTGCAGTTTTTCTACAAAAAAGTTTCTTTCTTGAAAACGTCCTCGTGTGGCTTAGCTCCATATCCGCGGACCTGGGATATCTTGCCATGATCTGAAATTATCAATGTTTTCAAAATGTTGTGATACATTTTACATACATGTAAATTAAATGAAAATTCACAGATAAACCCGGGTGTTTAGCCCACCACAACATAGTGTATAGGCCAATCCTGCCTAATTCAATCTCCGGTCACAACATTCATACCAGACAATTAACCGACAGGCTGCTTGAATTCATTCCAGGATACTTCTGGAAAGCATGAGTGTTGGGGCTTCTGATTAGTCCGCAAGCATAACGAAATTTAGAAAAGGCCTGGGCGTAAACCCAGGCCTTTCATTCATAGTTTTGGTGCTTTTCGGACCTTTGTCGCCTGTTCAAAGGCATAGGCCATACTTAATAGTTTGTCTTCCGTCCATGGCCTGCTTACGATTTGCAGTCCTATGGGGAGTCCAGTGCTGCTGTACCCGGCCGGTACGGTAATAGCCGGATAACCGACAACGCTGACCGGATCACAGTTCTTAATGAATGTCAGAAAAGTATTCACCTTTTCCCCTAAAAGTTCCGTCTCCACATC
>JAKLQB010000757.1 GCA_022013615.1 Desulfobacterales bacterium
GAATTGAAATATGAATCTTTTCCTTATCTTAATCCCTCAATCCCTAAATTCACAATTCCTCAATTTGGCTCCATATAGCCATTATGATGAGGATGGTGTCCAAAAATCGGACCTAGTTCTTAGATCAAATAACGAGGTCTGAACGCAGGATTTAAATAAAGATGTACAGGACACAAAAAAATTTTGTTTATCCATGCCTGCCCCGCTGAATGCGGGGTAATCCTGTCTAAAGGTCTTTTAATAGGTGAACAATAGAAAACAATGAAAAACAAGATTACCATTGCACTTTCAGGGAACCCAAATTCCGGGAAAACCACTGTTTTTAACGCCATTACCGGCGCCAGACAGCAGATTGCCAATTATCCGGGTGTCACTGTAGAGAAGAAGGTCGGACATGTCACCCATAAAGGCTGTGGAATAGAGGTGGTGGACCTCCCCGGAACCTATTCCCTGACCGCCTATTCACTGGAAGAGATTGTGGCCAGAGATTTCCTGGTCAACGAAAGGCCCGATCTGATTGTCGATATCGTGGACGCCTCCAATCTGGACAGGAACCTTTACCTGGCCGTCCAATTCAAAGAGCTGGGAATTCCCCTGATCATTGCCCTCAATATGGTGGATGTGGCAGAGTCCAGGGGCATTCGTGTGGATCACCAGCAGTTATCTACACTCTTAGGGACCCCTGTCGTACCCATGGTTGCCAGATCAAACAAGGGAATTCAGGAACTCCTCGATAAGGTCCTGGAAATAGCACAAGAAGGGCAACAATGGCATCCGGCGGTAATATCCTATGGCACGGACATTGACCAGAGCCTGGATGAAATTGAGGCCATCATTGAGGGATCCAAGATTTTTGACAAAAAATACCCTTCCAGATGGAGGGCACTCAAATGCCTCGAAGGCGATAGCCAGATCATAGAGTTGCTGAAGAGGGACACCAATCTTGGCCAGGAAATCGATGCCATCTGCAAAAAGACCTTTAAGCATATAATGGACACCCTCGAGGAAGAACCGGAGGGTATAATTGCCGACCATCGCTACGGATACATTACCGGTATCACAAAAAAAGCGGTCAAGAGAATGA
Source organism: Desulfobacterales bacterium (assembly GCA_022013615.1). Next base: position 1,085 of record JAKLQB010000757.1, read on the forward strand.
TTGAAGCTCGACTTAATCTTTCGGATAAAATCGATAAAGTATTAACAAGCCGGATCATCGGCCCCCTCCTTATGTTGGCCATACTATATATAATCTATGCATTCACCTTCTCAGCGAGTGAGGCGCCTGTCGGGTGGTTTGAGGCATTCTTTGATGGCCTTAAAGATGTGGCCTCGTCTGTAATTGCACCGGGATACCTGCAGTCACTGATCGTCTCAGGGGTCATAGATGGCGTGGGCGGGGTCTTGGGGTTTGTTCCTCTCATCATGTTCATGTTCTTCGCCATCGCTATTATGGAGGACTCCGGATACATGGCGAGGGTCGCCTATATGCTGGACAGAGTCTTACGCTGGTTCGGACTTCACGGAAATTCAGTTATGGCCCTTATCGTAAGCGGCGGGATATCAGGGGGGTGTGCCGTTCCAGGCATTATGGCTGCAAGGACATTGAGAGATCCCAAGGAAAGGATCGCCACCCTTCTCGTGGTCCCATTCATGAACTGCGGAGCGAAATTACCCGTATATGCTGTGCTTATTGGCGCCTTTTTCTCCGAACACAAGGCCCGGATGATGTTTTACCTTACCCTCCTTTCCTGGGGCTTTGCGTTGTTAGCCGCTAAATTCATTCGCGCCACGGTTCTCAAAGGTCCCAAGACGCCCTTTGTGATGGAACTCCCTCCCTACCGTATGCCTACCCTCAGGGGGCTCTTGATCCATACCTGGGAAAGAACATGGCAATACATCAAGAAGGCTGGAACAGTAATCCTGGGGTTTTCTATCATCCTGTGGGTGATGATGACATTCCCAGGGCCCTCCGAAAATCAGATAAAATCTTTTGAGGATCAGCGTAAAAATCTCACCCAGTCTTTCCTGGCTTCGCCGGATGTCATGGGATGGGTGAAGAACGAAAAGGAACTTGCGGATCTTAACGGACTTTACGACTTGTTTTTGCAGGCCACAAAAGAAAACGAAAATGTTTCTCTTGCAGATTTCGACAAACGGTCTTTATTTTCTTTAGTCAAGGCAACTTTTTTTCTCGAAAGCATAAAATTTACAAAACAGGAAATAGACGGCGACCACTTAGCCGCGGCCTCGCGCTATATCAGTTATAAACGCGACATGACCTATATTGACGTCCAGGAACAGCAGTCTGCCCTGAAAGGCACCCTTGCCGGGTGGCTTGGCCAACGGTTGGAGACCATTACAAGGCCCCTGGGTTTTGACTATCGAACAAATATTGCCCTTGTGGGAGGATTTGCTGCC
>JAKLQB010000758.1 GCA_022013615.1 Desulfobacterales bacterium
CAGTTACGACCTCTATTGGATCGCCGTACCCCCGGATTTTCAGGGAAAGGGGCTTGGCCGGCGTCTTCTGAAAGAAGTGGAAAAGCGCATCAGTTCAGCCGGGGGCAAGCGAAGCTACGTGGGGATACCTCACAACGGGTGCAATACGCCAGCACCCGGGCCTTTTACGAAAGCTCCGGATACCGCCTGGAAACCGTCCTCGAGGATTTTTACGGCCAGGGCGAGGGTAAGGCGATCTACTGTAAGAAACTATACTAACATGCTTTTCCATCTAATCCCCGGATCGGACGGATTTCCCGGATAGACAGCCGGCAAAAAGTTTTTCATTTTTCTTGACCGAATAGAATGTTTAGTCATAATGGAGTTCGGTCCATTATTTCCAAGCACTTGTTTGCGGAAAACACTATCCACTTCGTCGACGATATCTTGCAAGGATGCTTTTTGAGTCAATTCCTTTAGAGCCGGCAGATTTTTATCAGGCTTTTGAACCGATAAAGACCTGACCCCATTGTCTTGCAATCAAGTTTCACCTTGACATCACTCCAAATTTACCGTACATTTTTGGAGCTATGTTTAAAAGAGAGATAAATCCCGTTAAATCAAAAAGCTATTTTCTCTTTGGCCCACGCCAGACAGGCAAAAGCACCTTTGTCAAATCTTTGATCAGCCGCAAAGACCTTTACATCGATCTGCTGCCCCAAAGGAATTTCTTGAACTACGCCAAAAACCCTGGAAGGGTACGCGAAGAAATTCTTGCCCACCTAAAACGATATGACAATCCATTGTGCATAATTGATGAAATCCAGAAGATTCCCGCCCTGTTAGATGAAGTTCATGAACTGATTGAATCCAAAGGAATCAGGTTCATCCTGACAGGTTCCAGTGCCCGCAAATTGCGCAGAGGAGGCGCGAATCTTCTCGCTGGCAGGGCATATACCTACCACCTGTTTCCTTTAACTTTTACTGAACTCGGGGGCCAATTTGATCTTGATAAGGCCCTTAAAATAGGAACTCTTCCTGTATTATGGGGATCTCGTGAAGAAGACTCACAAGAGTTTTTAAGATCTTATACTGAAACCTATCTAAAAGAAGAAATTGCAGCCGAGGGGTTGGTCCGCAACATCGGACCTTTTGCGCAACTTATGGATATTGCTGCGGCAAATGACGGTGAAACCGTTAATTTCAATAATATTGCAAGAGAATGTTCAGTGTCGATAAAAACGGTTAAAGAATACTACCAGATTCTCGAAGATACATTCCTGGCCTTCAAACTTCCCGCCTGGACCAAAAGTGAACGAAGGAGGCTGGTTTCTCACCCCCGCTACTATTTTTTTGATACCGGGGTAACTAATGCACTTGCCCATACATTGACGGATCAACTGAATCCTAAAATTTTCGGGCGCCGTTTTGAACAGTTTGTGATCTGCCAGCTTATGGCTTCCATTTATTATAAGAGACTGGATTGTCAGCTTTATTATTGGCGCACTAACCACGGGGCTGAAGTGGACGTTCTGCTAACTACTGGTAATCGAATAATCTGTGCCCTGGAAATCAAATCATCTCAAAACATTGTCAATGAAAAACTTGCAGGATTGAAGAGTTTTGTAGACGATAATCCATCTGTCCCCGCGTTTGTCTTGGGTGTGAGGCAAAACAGACGACAGTTGCAGAATAACATTACCGTCATAAACTGGGATAATTTTATTTCCGAAGAACTGGAATTGTGTGGAAGTGGATAAATTCACTTGACTGACTACCTTTTTCCCGTTGGTATTTAAAGTATTTAAAGGGGCCAGTAAAGGGGCCAGGCAAATTATTTACACTATTCACCAGCATATTTCACAAGACAAGGCTTTTCAATCATTATTTACACCCTTTCAGTCCTTTCAATATTCAATTATCCCGCCGGCGCAAGAGAGCTGCGCGCCTTTTTGGGATATTTACCTGCGATGCCGGCGTAAAAGTCCTGAATGATTTTCATATCCGCTTCCATATTTCCGGTCGGGTGAACGACCGGCCCGATACCCCCAACCTTGCGTCGGTAATCCAGATAACCCAGCACTATGGGGACATTCGCCCCCTTGGCGATATGGTAAAAGCCGGTTTTCCAGTACATGACTTTCCTGCGGGTTCCGGAAGGAGGAACCACCAGGACCATTCGTGGATGTGCACGAAAGGCCTGTATCGACCGTGCCACAACATCGGTTGATTTGGAGCGATCGACGGGAATGGCTCCCAACCATCTGAGAAAAGGGCCCATCGGCCAGCGGAACCAGGCGGTCTTCATCATGATGAAGGGCTTGATTTCAAGGATGAACGCCAGGCAGATGGTGTAAAAAAAATCCCAATTGGAGGTGTGCGGTGCCGCTATGATGACGTATTTGGAGATATACGGCCTTTTCCCCGCCGGTTTCCAGCCCGTAAATCGAAAAATGATCAGAGCCAGCCAGCGCATCACGGTCTTCCCCATGGGTGTGTCGTGAACGGTCTTACGATGCATGATGCAATCCTCCCCAAGCCCGCCCAAAATAAGGGTGTCTTTACCTATAATATAAATATATCATTTGGTTGCCTTGACCCTCATCTCAATAGTTGCATTTTCAGGTACATATAGTAAACTGATAACAGCGTAATTAATTGTTTTTATGTAAATTTGCCGGAGGTAAATCATATGTCAAAACCGAGAGATACTAAAAAAGTCGATAAGAAAAAGCCCCAGAAAACTGATAAAGAGAAGAAACAGGCAAAGCGAGAAAAGAAGAATAAATAATTTACAATTAGAATATTGGATAGATGATAATTGACATCTTGGTAGATTAAAAGAAGTGCCTGGCGTTTTCAGCCAAGGAGAAACCCTTGAAGAAATGGTGCC
>JAKLQB010000759.1 GCA_022013615.1 Desulfobacterales bacterium
AACGCCCTGCACACCTACTGAGTTCTGAGCCGTAACCGCTGTTATAGCGCTCATACCGTAACTGCCCAGCACGGTAATAGTTTTCAAGTCCGCCTGGATTCCCGCGCCGCCTCCGGAATCGGAACCGGCTATGGTCAATATTCGTTTCATCGTCTACCTCCGGTTTTCTGACAACATCCTATCGAAAGGACGCAAAAATGTAAGCACTATCCCTGTAAGGTTCTTTTTGATTGATTTTTCAGACGGATCAGCCGATCACAACGGTTAATCAAGTGGTTCATTCCCTCTCTCTCGCGGTCTGAGATGGGACCGGAACCCAATGACGACCCATAATATCCGTTTACCACCGCCGTCGGCAACGATCTGATCCACCCCAGAAACTTCTCGGCACTCCCCGCATGCAAGTAGAGAGAACAATCGTTTACGAACAGGCCTTCCGCGCCCTCACTCAACGCTGATTCGAAAAGAGACTCGATCCGCCGCACGTTTTCAGCAGCCAGTTTCCGGGCCTCTCTTTCATTCCTTGCATTGAGCCTGGGGGCATGGATTCTGCAATGGTAAAGGCGTACACCGGGCGATTCAAAAACCTTCAGCATGCCGCCAATGCCTTGGGTTGTTCCTTTTGAATTCGACGCAACGATTGTAGGGGCAAGATCCACCACGACCGCTCTCACGCCCTCTTGGAGGCAATAGAGATCAAGCATCTTCTGCGTAAGTGTCGTCTTGCCCGTATTGATGTCCCCGATGATTAATGTGAACCGCCCGAGAAGCTTGTCCACGGAAACCGGGCCATGGGCGTCTGTTTTCTGTTTTTCCATCAATTTTATCTGAACACCTTTCACTCCCACAGGATGAAGGCTACGAGTAGACCCAAAGCAACACTCATAATGAGGTATTCGCCAAAAGATATGTTATACTCTTTCCGGAACGTTCGTCCTGTTCTCGCAAACCCCCTCGACTCCATGGCCATGGCAAGTTGCTCTGCTAGGACAAAGGCCTGTATCAGCAGGGGCATGAGAAGGGCGATGAAGTTGGGCACATTCCTGAGTCTCGGCCGCATGTCAATGCCTCTGGAGCGCTGTGCATCAATGATGCGGCGAATCATTCCACCTATCAAGGGAACGTAACGCAGGGAGGTGGTAAGGATGAAAGAAAACTCATAGGGAAGACCCATTTTTCTGAAACTGTCTCCCAGTTCTTCCGGGCCTATAGTCTGAAAGAACACAAAAGACAAAGTGAGTAGATTGAGCAATCGCAAGGAGAGCATGAATGCGGTGTCCACAGTAAAAGAGATGGCTGCAATGATGAACACCAGAACCACTAGGGGCAGGATCAACTTGAATGCGCGAATCCATGGCTTCACCATATTGAGGGCCAAAAGACCCCCACACAGCAGGCCCAACTCCACGCCAAGAGGAACCGTCTTCTGCGTCGTCAAAATCGCGGCAATACCCATAGCTCCCAGGGCAAGTTTTGTCCTGGGGTCGAAGCTCCTAACAGGCACGATCCAGTACCCCCCTGCTGAGCATCCGATCATCAGCCCCCAGCGCTCCCATCCGAATTAACGCCGTGTCCATCGCCAGTTCCTCCGGAGGACCCATGCCCACCACCCGCCCTCCATATAACACTAACCACCGCTCGGCCGTCGCAAGGGCAAACTCAAGATCGTGCGTAACAATGACAACAGTGAACCCTTTTTCTCTCAGGGAAAGAAGGAGCCCGGCCAGGACCTCAAGAAAACGGCCGTCCTGCCCGACAGTGGGCTCATCCAGAACAAGTAACCGCGGCCTCATGACTAAGATGGAGGCAACGGCGACCCGCTTCTTCTGCCCTTCGCTCAGTCGGTACGGAGACTGCCTGAGAAGATCATGCAGATCGAATAAGACACACAATTCCTCGAACCACTCCTCAGAGTCCCGTCCCGACAGGCTTCGCCCGATCATGAGTTCCTCTTCAACGGTGTTCTTGAAAAACTGATCGTTAGGATTCTGAAAGGTTATACCGATCTGGACTGCCATCTCTTGTGGTGTCGTATTTCGAACCCCTTTGCCCATGAACAACAGATTACCCGCACAAGGATTCAGGAGGCCGTTGAAGTGTTTAATCAACGTGGTCTTCCCCGAACCGTTTCGTCCCACAATGGCAAGAATTTCCCCGTCCTTCACATGAACGGAGACATTCTGAAGGATCGGCCTGCCATCGATTTCATAGCTGATTTCTTTTGCCTGGAGCAGAGGGTTTTGTTCTCTCAGTGCGCTCTCTTGTTTGAGCGGATACTGCGGCACCAGGTGTTGTTCGATCAGCGTCGGACGCGAGGCCCCGGGCACCCCGTCAAAAACGAGCTTTCCGCGGTCCAGCACCACGCAGCGCGTAGCATCTTCGAGCACGGCGCCCACGCGCTGCTCAATGACCACCACGGTGGTTCCCTCCTGGTGAAGACGGCGAAGGACCTTCCTTACCCTCGCTGCACCTTCCCAATCCAGGTGCGCCAGAGGCTCGTCCAGGACCATGACGGGAGGTTTCAGACAGAGAACCGACGCAATAGTGACCAGCCGTTTCTCTCCGCCGGACAGGGCCGTGGGAGGCCGGTCAAGCAGATGCCCGATGTCAAGGATCTTCGCGGTCCGATCGATTTCTATTTCTATCTCTCTGGCCGACCGCCCCATGCTTTCAAGACCAAAAGCAATCTCCTTTTCCACGCTGCTGTTGAAAAGCTGGGCGTCTGTGTTCTGGAATACCAGACCCACCTCTGCAAAGAGATCAGCCATGGTGGAATCCCTGGTGTCGTGACCTGATACGGAGACAGCGCCTTGAAGCACCCCATCAAAGAAATGGGGGATAAGGCCGTTGAGTAGATACCCGAGAGTGGATTTTCCCGAATCGCTCCCGCCGCAAAGCAGTACGAACTCTCCTTCACGAATAGACAAATCAATTCCGTGAAGCACCCATGCCTCGGACGTCTCTTCGTAGCGGTAGTAGATGTTGGAGAGGTTGATCACGGCTTCCAGATTCCAGCCTTGCGCAAGAGATGAAGGGCGATGATACCAAAAACGCTCCCCCCCAACGTACTGATGCTGAATGCGATGATCAAGGTGGCAACTGCCATAGACTTCCCCATAAATACGGGGGCGACAATCCAGGCACTTGCCAGTGCGCCCAGAAGCCCTGTTCCTACGACCTCTCCCGCACCGGCAGCATAGATGTTCCGGAATGCTCGATACGCTAACCCTGCCAAAAGTGCTCCGACCATTCCTCCGGGAAAGGCGAGAAGTGTTCCCAGACCCAAGACGTTTCGGATTATGCCCGAGACAGCAGCGATAACCACCGCGTAGAGAGGTCCCAGCATAACCCCGGCCAAGACATTTACCATGTGCTGTGCCGGGAAACACTTGGCGATTCCCACGGGGATAAAGATCGGTGAAAGCGCAACGGCAACGGCTACCAGAATCACTGCGAGTGCAACCTTCTTAGTTTTCATGCACGTCCTCCTTTCTTCTCTTCAAGCAGCTATTTGATGCAGGCCGCAGAGGTCCTCACTGTTTAGCCTTCTCGGGGTTTAGAACTTGGGCTGACGAGTTGAAAAGGCGCATGAGAACCATGTAAATTAGCCCTGCAGCGACGAGGCTGGGAATTGACGAGCCCCAGGCGGTTTCGCTCTGTAGGAGGTGATAGAGTCCAAATCCTATTCCCCACGCCACAAACGCCCACGGGTTGAATCCGCCGAGGTACCAATAGATGTCTTGTCGATCAAATCTGGCCTCGAAGTACCTCTGTCGTCTGAGGAAAAAA
>JAKLQB010000760.1 GCA_022013615.1 Desulfobacterales bacterium
CCCTACGTCGTCGTTGTTAAAAAAAACGGGGGATTAAGGGTGAAACTATTTTTGATGTCATTGAACACGGGCAACATGGTGGGCGAAATCTATGCAGTAAGCACTAAAACCGATCAAAAGAAATATTATCGACAGAACTTATCGGATTTGTTGATCATGCCATACAGCATTCTGTTTACTTCATCATACCTTTCCATAAGGTCTTTATATTGTTCAGTATTTATGTATTCAAAATCCTTTGAAAAATCTAACCACACTTCGGTTTCACCGGCTTCTCCGGCACAGTCTATAAGTTTACTGATAAAAGCCTTTTCGTAGCGTCTTTTTTTCCATGCCTCAGCCAGGTTTGCGGGCACACTTCTCGAGGATCGTCGTATCTGATCAGTTAGGGAGTATTTTTCTTCCTTGGGATACCGTTTGGTTATTTCATGAATATCCAAAGCAAGCTGATAGGCCAACGCATAAACTTTCAAATCTCTATATCCACGGTACTCACTTTTTCTCATGACCCTTGTCCTTACTGCTTACTGCCTACTGCATACTTCCTACTCCCTACTCCTTACTGCTTACTCCCTACTCCTTAATGCCTACTGATTGAATCCTCAGGTCTGTCTTTATGCGCTGTTCCCTTCCATCCTCATATGTGATGGTTGTATCCATATGGACCATATCGACATCTACGTAAAGAGCATCCACGATGTCTTTATATCTTTTTTCCACAAACGCCCGTCTCAATTTAGACGTCCTTGTCAGTTCCTCGTCATCCGCATCAAACACCTTGTAAAGACTTACAAACTTACGAATCTTTGCGGGGCCCGGGAGGTCTTTGTTGGCCTCTTCGATCTGTTTCTGAATCAGGTCATAGACTTCAGTCTTCTGGGACAGTTCAGGGTAACTGGTATAATTGAGCTTTTTATCGTCTGCCCACTTCCCCACCACAGCATAATTAATACACATAACGGCTGTGACATATTCCCTGTTATCCCCGATCACCCAGGACTCCTGGACAAAGGGGCTGAATTTCAGACGAGTTTCAAGGTATTGGGGTGCAAAGGGTCTTCCGTCGTTCAGGGTCATCACGTCCTTGGTGCGGTCAAACACCACGAGGTGCCCGTCTTCGTCTATGAATCCCCTGTCTCCGGAATAGAGCCACCCGTCCACCAGGGTCTTCCTGGTGGCCTCCTCGTTCTTATAGTACCCCTGAAACACGGAAGGACTCCTGGATATGATTTCACCTTCTTCAGTGATCTTGACCTCGGTTTCCGGGATTGCGGTCCCTACGGTATCAAATTTTACATCCCCGTCCCTGTGAACGATGGAGATGCCTCCGATCTCGGTCTGGCCATATATCTGTTTCAGGTTGACGCCAAGGGCGTGGAAAAACCGGAAATGGTCCGGTCCCATGGCAGCGCCACCCGTGTAACAATACCTGAGTCGCGACATGCCGAGATGATCTTTCAGCTTTTTCTGCATTGTTATATTGGCCAGCCAGTTCAGAAATTTCCAGTGCAAGGGCACGGGCTGCTTCTCGAACTTAAGATTCGCTACCTTATAACCCACCTTGGTGGCAAAATTGTAAATACTTCTTTTGATCCAGGTGGCGTCAATATGCTTCACCTGGACCTGGCGGGTCATTCCCTCATAAAGCCTGGGAGGCGCAAACATCACATGGGGGCCGATCTCCCTGATATCTTGCTGGGCTGTATCAGGTTCTTCCGGAAAGTTCAGGGTATATCCCACCCGGAGACCACAGGATATGGACATCATCTGCTCCCCGATCCAGGCAAATGGGAGATAAGAAACAAAATCATCTGTATCATAACAGGGATCAACGGCCATGAGATTCTTTCCCATGGTCAGCATATTCCAGTGGGTGAGCAGTGCGCCCTTGGGAAGCGCAGTGGTCCCGGAGGTGTAAAAGAGCAGACATATATCATCGCCGTGCCCTTCATTGATTGTCTTTTCAAAAAGATCGGGCTCTTTCTGATCCAGTTCCCTACCAAGTTCCTGTACTTTCTTTATGCTGATGAGAAAATCCTGATGGTAGTTCCGCATGCCCTTGGGATCATCCCATATAATCCATTTCAATTTGGGACATTCGTCCTTAATAGATAATGCCTTGTCCACTTCTTCCTGGGTTTCACCAACAAAAAAAGCAGTATCTGAATGGTCAATAATGTATTTGACCTCATCCATCATACAGTCCCGGAACAACCACACCCCAATAGCACCGGCACACATAGCAGCGATTTCCGCCCAGAGGCCCTCTGGCCGGTTATCGCCCATCATGGACACCTTGTCCCCCTTTTTTAAACCGAGGCTCACCATACCCAGGGACAGGTATTTGACATTGTCATAGTAATCCTGCCATGTGAAAGGGATCCAGATGCCAAATTCCTTTTCCCTCATGGCCACTTTGTTCTTGCCGTACCGCTTGCACTGGCTGAGAAACAGCTTGGGGATCGTGAGGTCCTTTGTGACTTCTATCCCAGATCCGTTCATGGTTATCCTCTACCTCCTTGTGGAATACAAATCCTCTTCACCGAGATATGCCTTTACCACCTCCGGGTTCGCCTGGACCTCTTCTGGCGGCCCATCCATAATCTGATTACCGAAGTTCAACACATTCACACGATGAGAAATATCCATGACCACACCCATATCATGTTCCACCAGTATACAGGTGATTTTCCAGCGTTTCTCCTCGTTGATATCAAGGATGAAACGGGCCATGTCTTCAACCTCTTCCAGGTTCAACCCGGCCAGCGGTTCATCAAGCAACAAGAGTTCGGGATTGAGGGCCAGGGCCCTCCCCAGTTCGACACGTTTCTGTAAACCATACGGGAGCATATGCGCTGTCTGATCCCGGATGCTTTCTATCTCGAGGAGATCAATAATCTCCTCCTCTATAAATTTTCTGGACTCTAACTCTTCCTGCCTGGTCTTGCCCACGTATATGGAGCCGCTCACAATACCGCTCTTCAGATGGATATGCCGGCCAAGGCGGATATTATCCAGGACCGACATTCCTCCAAAAAGTTCCAGTTTCTGGAAGGTCCTGGAGATTCCCAGCTCAGCCCGCCTGTATGGCCTTAGGTGATTAATCCTCTGGCCCTTAAAGTAGATGCTGCCTCTCTGAGGTTTATAAAGCCCGTTGATACAGTTCATCATTACTGTTTTGCCCGCTCCATTTGGACCAATGATCGAGTGGATCTCGCCCTTTTTTACCTCCAGGCTTATGCCTGCCAGGGCGGCCACCTTACCAAATGACATGTGGACGTCTTCAAGCTTTAAGATGGTATCGCCTTCCTTTAGCTCCCCAACCTGAACCATGCTTGATGGCCTCCGTTCTGTTCTTAATTGTGATTTGTCTAAAATACTTTTTTTAGATAGGAAAAAACCTGGTTGGCTGAAACTAGCCGCCTATATAAGCCAATATCTTAAATTTTGAGTCAAGTTTCTGTAAAAATACATGATTCCAGCAACTTAACTCGTGATACTGGATACTGGTCTCTGGATACTTGTTGTAGTGAAGCGAAAATCCCGTCTTTAGCGGGAATAAAATAAAGAATGTTTTTTGGTTTATCCCCGATGAAGACGGGATATTTGACCAGCATCGAGCAACAAGCAACCAGCATCTCTGCGCTTCAAGCAGTAAATTTGATAAATGTACACAACCCGTCGGTTTGAGGCATAACTTCACTAATATACTTTACACCCCTAATGCGCTTCTACATTTACCCGCTCGTTCAGTGTTTGTCAACCAGCAATTCTAATTTTTAATTTAGGATAGTTTTTTTTTACCGTTCACGGGTTCAAAGGTTCAGAGGTTCAAAGGTTGCATTCTCATCACCATACGTCATTTTGTAAACGTTTTGTACAGGAAAACCGACCGCTTCC
>JAKLQB010000761.1 GCA_022013615.1 Desulfobacterales bacterium
CGGCTTGAGAGTGGACCGCTCCACCGCCGGTGACGATTACCGGTCTTTGCGCCCTGACCAGCAAATCGGCCAGGAGCCGAATATTCTCCACATTGCCGCGGGTTCGGTATGCCGGATAGCGGCAGCATTCATCTTCGGCATAAATTTTTGCCTTGCTGTTTATCTTTCCAGCCATAACCTCTGTGGGGAAGGCCAGGTGGACAGCCCCGGGACGGCCGGTAGTGGCGATACGAAAGGCCCTTCTGAGGGTCTCAGGGATTTTGTCTGTATGTTTTAAAAAGCTGGACCACTTGGTGACCGGTTCAAAAAGTTTGTGGTGATCGAGTTCGGTGATGGTGCCTTTGCCTTCTCCGGCAAGAGATACGCCGGAAGTGAGAAGAATGACAGGAATCGATGATGAATTCGCTTCGGCGATCCCCGGTATGGAATAAAGGGCTCCGGCGCCACTGGGGCATTCGCAAACACCGGGTCGATGGGTCAAACGTGAGTAGGCATCAGCCATGAACCCTGCTGAACGCTCGTCTCGTGCCAGCACATGTCTGATCTTGTGGCGGCGTTCGTAGAGGACCCGATAAAGAGGTAGCGACGTATCGCCTGGAACGCCAAAAATATACTCAATCGAGTAGGCTTCCATCATTTGAACCACGGCTTGTGCACCGTTCATTTTAGACAACCCCTCAGATTATTTCCCATAATCCATAAGCTATCCTTTATATAATATACTGTCAAGAAAAAAATGATGACATACAAAATATTTTTTATCTGGTTCAACTTTTGAACTCTATCATAATATATCATTATATATCAAATAGTTGAAATGGTTCAGACTCATTACCTGCCCCCCATCTTTAGTGTATGGCTTTAATCCTGACAATGGGATGAGTTGTTTAATAACGCTTATTATTATGTCATCATTTATTTATTCAATCACATTCAATTGACTTTCAATGAAATTTTATGTAGCGTTATTCTATATTATTAAGAGGTGTAATAATGCGAAATAGGAACTTCCCCTTGAAGAAAGCTCATTCTGTTAAATCAATCAGCGACCCCCGGGACATCGAACGATTAAGAACGCTCTTAAATTCCAGGCATAGAGACCTGCTCCTTTTCGATTTGGCCATAGAGCCAGGCATGCCGGCAAAACAACTGATAGGCCTTAAGATAAAAGATCTGCACGGGTTAGAAGTCGGGGAAAAACTTCCCTTCCCACAAAGAAAATCGGACCCACGTAGTTCTGTCAGCATGAGTCACAGACTATTTCAGACGTTTGGGAGGTATCTGTCGGAGGTAAGGCCAGCATTAGACGACTATTTATTTAAGTCAAGAAAAGGCTCCGGCCCGCTTTCGAGATCAAGCGCCTCGCGGATGGTTCGCGGATGGTTCGATAGGGCTGGCATAAGCGGTATGAGCGGCCTGTTGAGCTTACGAAAGACCTGGGCAGACCAGCATGGAACGCCGTCTCTTAAAGAAGAGGAACAGGGGAAGGAAATACTCCCAGAAGGAGATTCAAAGTACCGTCTCCACACAATTAAAGCGCCAACTATTCAAGAATTGGTCTATAAAAAGTTGGAGCAAGTCATTGTTTTTGGACATATAAGACCGGGGGAACAATTGATTGCAGAGGAATTGGCCAGGCAGATGGGTGTCAGCCGAATACCTGTCCGTGAGGCCCTCGGCAGGCTTGAGGCTCGAAATTTTATTACTATCAAGCCGAAGAAAGGTATCGTCGTCAACCAGTTATCAGTGGAGAAACTACGGGAAATACTCGAAGTCAGATTAATGGTCGAGCTACCGGCCGCGAAGAAGGCAGCCGTACGGCGTAGTGAAGACACTCTACGCTCGTTGGAACTCCTCAATAAGCAGTACCTATCGGCTCGCCGGAACAATGACGCTGACGAATTGCTCCGTGTTAACAAGGAGTTCCATTTCACAATCTACCGTGAATCTCAGATGCCAACTCTGTTAACCATGATCGAAAATCTTTGGAATCAAGTAAGCCCTTACTACCACATCATGTTTAGGCAAACAGAATTAAGCGACCCTCTGAGCGGAATAAATTATCACCGGAGAATGGTGGAGGCGATGAGAAAACGTAACCCTGAAGAGGTCTGCCGATGGTTACGGACAGACCTTACCGAGTCAACGGACTTTGTCATAAATGTATTCAAATTAATTGAGACATCTCAGTCGTACGGATCTATACATAGCTGAGTCTTGCGCCTCTTGCAAATTCTTTCTGCCGTCGCCTGACCGTTTGGAAAGAGATCCCCATGACCACGGTAAGGCGAATTAATCTCATTGCTTGTGAAAGGACCATAACTGCTGATCACTCCCTAATGATTTCCCGGGCCATGGGATTTGATATCGCGGTTTTTAAACGACCAGGTAAAGGATATGCCGGCAAGGATCAGCCCGAGAATTGTCAATAGCTGCGAAGGAAAAACCAGCAGGCAGGCCGCGGCTATTAAAAAGGTTCGCTGGAGTGCGTTTAGGGGGCTAAACAGGTGTCCGATCACTCCACTGGCAAGACAGATGACACCAAAGGCGGTTAGAATAAAGCAGAATGCAATCTGTAAAGAGCTTCCCTGAAGCAGGAGGGCCGGTTGATAGATGAAGGCAAAAGGCACCAGGAAGCCTGCTATTCCCAGACGGAAGCCTTCTATGCCGGTGGCCATGGGTTCGGATCCTGCCAGGTTGGCAGCGGCAAAGGATGTGACAGCGTCCGGCGGGGTCAAATCGGCAAGGACGGAATAGTAAAAAACGAAAAGATGGGCTGCCAGGACCTCTACTCCGAAGTTTCCCAGGGCCTGTGCTCCGATGGTGACACCAACGATATAGGCAGCCGTGGTAGGAATGCCGGTTCCCAGTACGCTGACGATGATGAAGACAAGAAACATTGCCAGCAGCAGGCTATTCTGGGAAGCTGACACCAGAATGGAGCCAAAGGCCAGGGCTACGCCTGTGCGGGTTAAAACCGCGACTATCATTCCGGCTCCGGCCAAAACAGCAGCAATGAGGGCACAGTTGACCAGGGCCTGGAAGAATATTTGCAATATTTTTTTTGGATTTAACCAGGTTTCTCTGTCCAGGAAACTCAAAAGCAGCGTGATCCAGATAGTATGAAAGGCCGCCTTTGATGGAGAATAGCCGGAGGCTAATAGCCCGACAATAAATATGAATGGCAGGATAAAGTAGGCATGGCGAAGTAGTGATCTGACCTGGGGCAGTTCCGATCTCTTCAGGGGTCGGATGCCACGCCTGATGGCGATGAAATGGACCATGGACATTACGCCCAGGTAGTAAAGGATGGCAGGGATGACTGCTACCTTGATGATTGTAAAGTAAGGTACGCCGGTGACCTCTGACATGATAAAGGACCCGGCTCCCATGATTGGCGGCATGATCTGTCCGCCCACACCGGAGATGGCCTCCACGGCCGCTGCCTGCTTGGGAGAGTATCCGCTGCGCTTCATCATTGGAATGGTAAACGCACCTGTGGCGTATACATTGGCGACCGTTGAACCAGAGACCGTGCCGTATAGAGCCGAGGAGACAACTGATATCTTGGCCGAACCACCTCGGGCCCAGCCGGCCGCCCAGGTTGAAAAATCGATCAAAAAATTTCCGGCCCCTGTGGCGGTCAAGACTCCAGCGAAGAGTATGTAGATATAGAGTATTTCTGCGGATATCCCGGTCAGGAAGCCGAAGATGCCGTCGTCGTTTGGAAGATACAGTATCTCCACTGCCCGATCGAGGGAAAAGGCCTTGAAATGAAACATCCCAGTCCAGAATTGACAGGTCATCAGGTAGACCAGTACTATGCCTACCGTGACCGCGAACCACTTGGACAGGGCCCGCCGACATGACTCTATCACGGCAAGTGCCAGCAGTCCACCCAGCATAACCTCCTCTGGCCGGACCTTATGGAATCCGATGAACCTCTCATTGAGCCTGTCGGCGTTGAAAACGGTGTAAAGGGTGGCTACTATGCAGAGTAC
>JAKLQB010000762.1 GCA_022013615.1 Desulfobacterales bacterium
TCAGGCCTAATCCAAAATTTGGAGCTAAGTTGCCAATTACTTTGGAAAATGAGCATTTTTAACGACGATTTCTTGGCTTCAATCCCTTCTTTGTCCTTAACCCTAAATCCCGCTTTCAGCGGGAAACCCTCGTATGAAACTCGATCATGTGAGTGTGGCTCCATTGGTTGTTAAAGGTTCGACTTTGTATCCCATATCATTAAGGGCTTTGGTGTAAAAACTCAGTCGACGGTGGTTGAAACGGGCCTCATAGGCCTGTGCGCCAGTGTCTACGTAAGCTTGGCCATAACAGACCAGACGGTAAATGTACTGAGCGAGTTTTCGGGCGGTGGCGAATACTGCCACCGAGGCGCCTTTACGCCAGGAAACGCGTCGATAGAAGGCGCCGAGGGCTGTTTTGGAGTTTCGCAGTGTTAACGCAGCCATTCGCAGTGCGGTAGCGATACGTGTACAAGTACTGGCTTTAGACTTGTTAGGAACTTTTTTCCCCGCACTAATGGACAGATTTGGCGCGAGTCGGAGGTACGAAACGAAGTGATTTTCATTGGGAAAAACGGTATAGTCCAGACCGAGTTCACTGATGATCACCGTAGCGGTATCCACTCCAATGCCGTCGATGGTCGTCAGGTCGAAGCCGGAAAGCCGATATAGGCCTTGGCGCATAGGCTCCTGACCTCGCTTGGATATATTATTGGCTTTGGACTTGGAAGCGGAAGGCGGTGCAAATTTATCGCTCGTATCTGGAGGCTGGAGCATTGCAATGTAGGTGAGGACTTCCGAGTCATAGTCCGCAATCACGGTGCAGAGCTGATCGTACATCTTCAGGGCTTGGCGGAGGTTGAACAGGTGCTCAGGACGCCAGTTGCCGGTCAGTTCCTCAGCGATTTGCTCTTCGGATTTTCGGCAGCGGGCATTACGGAGACGAGCCAGAGCGTGAGGGTCGCGCTCGCCATCAACAATTGCGCGGATAATGGCCATGCCGGTGACACCGGTGATGTCCGAAACCGCATGATGCACACAGACGTTCATTTGATCGAGACATTTTTGCATTCGTCGTACCCAGTCTGCACGTCGTTCCACCATTGTGTTACGTTCGCGGATTAGGGAGCGCAGTCGGCAGATGTCGTCGGCAGGCCGGAACGAACCCCGAAGCAATCCGCAGGCGTGCAGAAGTTGGAGCCACTGGCAGTCGAGCATATCGGTCTTGCGGCCGGGAACATGGCTGATCTGACGGGCATTGGCCAGCAGAACTTCAAATCCGCGGTTGTCAAGGATCTCGAATAACGGGATCCAGTATACGCCGGTGCTCTCCATGGCCACGGTCCGCACCCCTTGCTCCTTGAGCCAGTCGGCCAGGCGTAACAATTCTGGGGTAGTTGTGCCGAAACGCTCAACGTTTGGCTTTGCATCTTCCAAAGGTGGACCGGCCACCCAGTGCTCTCGTGAACCAAGATCGATCCCAGCTGCATTCGGCTGGATGGTCTTCAGTGATTGAGGGTGTGGTCTGCCACCTTTGCTCTTGATGTTCTTACGCTTTCGGGCCATTGTTACCTGCCTCCTTTCTTGGGATGCAGGAGCGGCAGCCCGGGATGGCTCTTGTAAAATTCTCGTATGGGAGAGTGCATAAGCCTCATCAGTGATCAAGGGCCGCCCGGGGTCATGCTGAACTAGGGGCACAATCGCTCCAGTGGGATAGGGACCTTAACTGCTGCCGTCCTATTAAATAACTGCTTGATACACGGAGCATATATCTAGCGCAAGAAAATAGTTTCTTTTTCGATCAAACTGGCCGCTTCGGCGGTCAGAGGCGGCGCTGAACTCTGAACCCGTGAACGGTTACTTTTGAATTAATCTATACAGACTCGACGCACCTCATTAATATCAGTTATTCCCATAAAAGCCTTATGGAAACCGTCCTGTTTTAAGGTCGTCATACCCTCTTTTACTGCTTGTGCGAATAAAGCCTCTGAGACCGCCTGTTTCTTAACCAGCCTCTTGATTTCTGGAGTACCCTCCATTAATTCATGTATCCCCACGCGCCCCCTATAGCCAGTTCCTGAACACAATTCGCATCCCATTGGGCGATAAAGGGTAAGCTTGCGTGTAAATTTTATCTTCAACGCCTCGAACTGTTCCTCGCCATACTCTGTAGCTATCTCTTCAAATTCCGTTTTAGAGGGGTGATACTCCTTGCGGCAATTGGTGCATAATCTCCTGACCAGTCTCTGGGCGAGCACGCCCAGAAAAGCATCAGAAAAATTGAGAGGATTTAGACCCAAATCTAATAGCCTGGTTACTGTCTCCGGGGCGCTGTTGGTATGGAGAGTGGAAAAAACAAGATGACCGGTCAGAGAGGCTTCAATTCCGGTGGAAGCGGTTTCATGATCACGCATCTCACCGATCATTACAACATCTGGATCGGCTCTTAAAAAGGAGCGCATGAGCCTTGCAAAATCAAGTCCTATTTTAGGCTTGACTTCCGCCTGCCTCAGCCCGCGTTGGGTGATCTCCACAGGATCCTCTGCCGTCCAGATTTTGATACCCGGTTTGTTGATATGATCGAGAGCGGCATGAAGGGCAGTCGTCTTACCTGAACCGGTGGGACCCACAGCCAGTATCAGGCCATAGGGCTGAGCAATGATTTTTTTCATGATCTTAATATTTCGCTCACTCAATTCCATTTCATCCAGCTTCATTGCACCGGCTTTGGCCAGAATTCTCAACACGGCATCCTCAAAGCCACCTGTGGTTGGAACGGTAGCCATTCGTAGCTCAAAGGAGGGAATGCCTTTGCGTTTGAATTTGATCTTGCCGTCCTGGGGCAAGCGTCTTTCGGCAATGTCAAGGCCAGCCATGATCTTGAGTCTTGACAGTATTCCTCTGGCCATGGAGTTGGGGACTCGAGTATGCTCCTGACAGACACCATCTATTCGGAAGCGAATGTCGGTCTTCTTAATAATTGGCGAAGGCTCAATGTGAATATCGGATGCTTTCGCTCTGTAAGCACTTATAAGAACCTGATCGACTAACCTTACCACCAGGCTGGACGACTCATCATGGATATCCTGTTCCTCTTCTGTGTCTTCCTCTTCCTCACAAGAAATGTCCGAAATCATGTCCAGCTCTTCGACCATATTCTCACCGCGATGTTCCGGTTTCCTATCAAAGAAGTGAGTGATGAATTGTTGAATATCTTCTTTGAACCCCACGGAGAGAATAATCTTTTTGGTCTTCATCAGCCCCCTGATCTGGTCGGTCTTTCTGAGGTCCCCTGGGTCATCAACAAGTATCTCCACCCCCTTTGGACTCCAGCTCAAGGGAACCCATAAGTCATACAGTAAGAAAGACTTTTTCAGATTTCTTGTAAGCTCAACGGGTATTGGTACATCGGGGTCAAAACTTTTGAAAGGGCAGTCATGAAAAAGCGAGAGAGATTTCCCCACCTCCTCTTTCCTCACCTTGAAATGATCAATCAGAACAAATTCTACAGTTTTATTTATTTTCTTTGAGATAACCAATGCCTTTTGTAGTTGGTCGGCAGTCACGATCTTATTATTGAGAAGGTAACCGTATCTTGAACCGGAGGGGAGACTGGATGCTGCTAAATCGCGTTTATCTTTTATTTCCTTATCGTCTGTAACACTTTCCTGGATTGAAGATACCTTCTTGCTAAGCGAAATGTCTGCAGAAGATATCTGCTGTGCCTGCGCTTTTTCATGATCCTCTGTCTCCTTTTTTAACAGGCGGATTTTCTGAGATACGCTCGCCATTTTTTCAGGTTCGAATTCTGAAATACCTGACAGAATCTCTTCATAAATAAGGAGCGACTCCCTAAGCAATTCCATGATATGGGAGACCTGTGTTTTCTTTATTTCGTGTTCTATATCCATTTTTCTGGGCGACTGGAACCCGTCCACCTAACTAAACGTCTCGGAATTTCTATCCCGCCAAGGCGGGAAAATTATAGGTGTTTATTGAGGCTTCAGACCTCGTTATTTGATCTAAAAACTAGGTCCGATTTTTGGACACCATCGTCATCATAATGGCTATATGGAGCCAAATTGAGGAATTGTGAATTTAGGGATTGAGGGATTAAGATAAGGAAAAGATTCATATTTCAA
>JAKLQB010000071.1 GCA_022013615.1 Desulfobacterales bacterium
GTAGTACATAAATTCGGCAAATTTCTTCTGGACGTCAGGGCTCAGGGCCATGTTAACGAACTTCTTCGCAAGGTCCGCATGCTTGGCATTCTTTACTACTGAGATAGTGTTCATCTGTACAAAACCTCCCTCTTTTGGCACTGAGAACCCTATCGGGGCCCCTTTGTTGATAGCCAATTGGGTTCTGGCATTATAGAAGGGAAGAAGCCAGATTTCCCCTGTGGCCACGGCAGGGATGGTCATGGCGGCTGAGGAGATAATCCCATTCACATTAGGTTTCAGCTTTTCCAGGGCCTGAAATCCAGGATCAATATTATAGAGATCCCCCCCATTAAGGATTGCTGCCATATTCAAAGTGAGGTATCCAATCACAATCTGGATGGCGCACAGATTTATTTTGCTCTTATATCTAGGGTCCCACATTTCATTCCACGATGCCGGTGGTGTTTTGATGTTAGCCTTATTGTAGACAAGACCCAGAATATCAAAGGTAAATCCAGGGGAAACTCCTTTGGGATTTCTGGCAATATCATAGAGATCTCCGATGTTCGGCACCTCATTAGGGGTAAGCTTTTCAAGAAGGCCCTCTTTACCTAAGAGGCTTTCGTCCCCCTGATCCAGAATAGCAACATCTATTTGAGGTCTCTTTTTCTGTGCCCTAATTTTAGCACTTTGAGCTGAAGAAACACCGCTCTCCACGAGGACCTTAACATTATATTTCTTCTCAAAATCCTTCATGAGTGCCTTATCCAGGCTTTTTTGAAAGTCCCCCCCGTACATTGCTACAACTAAAACGTTCTCCGCAGCATTTGCATTGACCTGAGATATCACGAAGACTAGTGTCAAACAGATCAAAATAGCCATTTTCCCGTAAATGCGTTTCATTTTCATTCTCCTCCTTTTTTTAGTTTGTAGAAAAATACAATTGTTAAAGCCTAATGATATCACCTCCTTTCCTGGATGGAATTAAACATTTTACTGAAAATTTGGCCCTTTTTCCCCAGTTTATCAACAGTTTTGTTTATCTGAGGAGCACCTATAATTGAAGACCGGTTTAACTATTTTCCATTTCTTATAAACCTCCATTGGGTTCTCGGCTTAGTCAACCTTTGGAATCCCTGTTTTTTGATAGAACTCAACAAACTCCGGGTGATCAAGTGGAATCGTCGCATCCATTCCGACATTAGCACCATAGATCAAACTAAGATTTGAAGGCACTTTTCCCTTGGATGATGGGTCCAGGGTCGAGGCCATTTTGGGTATGATGGTGAGATCCTGATCCCATCGGACCCGTGTTGCGATTGCCCATTCCACATCCCTTGTATCTGTTGGATCGATATCCTTGTCCACTACAACGACCCATTTAATGTCCCGACTGGCTTCGGTAGGGGACAGAACTGCCACGATCGCGTGATAGGGTTCATAATCATATTTTTTATCGATTTGCACAACCGCATGAAAACGGCAGCATCCCCCGGGAGTCAGATGAATCTCCTTCACACAAGGGACGGACCTTCGAGTAAAATCCAACAGATCTGCTTCTCTGGGAATTCCTCCAAGAAGAAAATTGTCCATAGAGCCCGGAAGACAGTCCAGGAATAGGGGATCCTCCCGATGGGTGATGGCTTTGACCTTGATAACAGGGTTCAGACGCGGAGGCGTGTCATACACCCGTGAGAAGTCGCCAAGGGGCCCCTCGGATTCCCTAATATCCGGCATAAATTCTCCCTCAATGACGATTTCCGCGTTAGCAGGCACCTCCAAGTCTATGGTTTCACACGGAACCACATCAATAGGCTCTCCTGCCAGACTACTGGCAACCTCCAGTTCGTCAATATCCCCCGGAACCAGCCTATCGGGCATCCCTCCTTCCAGCCAGACCACAGGGTCCGGCCCAATCACAATAGCCACTTCCAGAGGACGGCCCCGGGCTTCCGCTTTTTGTAAATAACCGTAAAGGTGACGATAGGTATTGATCATGACAATAATCCTGTCTTTCTCTTTTACCCACATGCGTGCAAAAGAGACATTCCGCACACCTGTTTCCATATCCCTTGCGATGATGACGCCACCGCTAATGTATTTTCCGACATCCTTTTCAAAATGCTTGGGAAGGGGGAGGAAATCGAGGAGATTTACATCCTTTTTGATCACCTCTTTGATAGGCCCTGTGTTCACTTGGTTGGCCTTTCTTGGATTTCTCGCCGCCCGAATGATTGCCTCTATCAACTCGTTTGTTTGAAGGCCGAGGGCATGGGCCACGCAATCGCGATCAAAATATATATTGGCTGCCACAGGGATCTGATAACCCTTGACACGTTCAAAAAGTAAGGCCGATTTTCCATCATATTCGTGTTCTATTCTGGTGATCTCATATATTGGAGAGACCTCATCCTTGATTCTTACCAAATTGCCTTTGTCTTCCAAGAATTGTAGAAATGATCTCAAGTCTTTGAAACTCATAATGACTCCTTTTGCTCTATCTTAGCGAAGACAATTAGGTTTCCCACGTCTATAACTTCGAAAGTGCTACCGTGTGGCAGCGGCCCGATAAATGCTCACCGCATCGTCTTCTGTTATTTTTCGTGGATTAGATGGAAGAAGACGCTGGGACACTCGAAATGCTTCCTTTGCCAACTCATCCACTTCGGTAGACTGGATGCCGTGTTCTGTGAGATATGGGGAAACCCCAACGGATTCCATCAAGTTAATAATACCACTAACAGCCTTTTGACTGGCCGCCCGGGAATCCAGGTTGCCCACATCCTTTCCAAGGAACCAGGCAATCCGGGCGTATGTCTCCTCATTATCGACACGGTTAAAATCCACAACCCACGGTGCCATGATGGCTACAGTGCGGCCATGGGGAATATGTTTTACTGTATCCAGCGGATAAGCCAATCCGTGGATGGCTCCCAGGCCACCGTTACTGATGGCAAGGCCTCCGAGGGTGGCAGCCAGGGACATGCCTGACCGTGCCTCCAGATTACTCCCGTCCTTTACAGCCCTGGGTAAGTGCCTTGCAATTAGTTGAATACATTCTCGTGCATAGGCCTGAGCAACAGGGTTCGTTGTTCGCGCTGTGTATGCCTCGATTCCATGAACCAGGGCGTCAAGACCCGTGTCAGCAGTGAGACTGGCTGGCA
>JAKLQB010000763.1 GCA_022013615.1 Desulfobacterales bacterium
GGTTAGGTCTTTGCATAACAGCTTGAAATTCCTTAATTTTCAAAGTTTGATCCGACTATACCGCTACTGGCGATGCGGATTTCATTCTGTATCTTGATGCGAAGCTCCCTGACTCTTTTTATTTAGAGATACAAAATTTTCGCCCATACCCTACTCGGGATGTCAAGTAAAAAAGTGACTTAAGCCCTTAATTTTTTCTATTTTTTTGCCAGCTCTATGCAATTTCCTAACCGGAAATTACTGGGTCAGATTAGAAGATGAAGGAGGACAAAATGACCAAGAAATATCAGCAGTCGGAGTCTTATATTGCGCGGGAGAGTGAAGCCCTCGGCGATGTTCAGAAAATCCGTTTTTTCCCTTTCGTTGGAGCCGAGGGCAAAGGTGTGCGGCTATGTGATCTGGACGGTAATGAATATCTCGACTTTACAGCTAGCGGGGGGGTTATTGCAGCAGGATATGGGCATCCGCGGATCCGTGAAGCCATTATCGCGGAGCTGGACCATTCACGGGCCAACATGCATTGTATCCTCCCACACCCTTTAGTCGTGGAGCTCGGAGAACGTTTGGTCGCCCGCATGCCAGGCGACTTTCCCAAGAAAGCCTGGTTCGGGGCCACCGGGTCGGATGCTAACGATTGTCTAGCCAAGCTGGTACCTCCGGCTGCTGGCCGCCGGCGTATGATATGCTACGTAGGCGGCTATCATGGCTCGACCTTAGGTTCGGCAGCAATTACCGGGCACAAGGCCCACGCGAAGGTGATTAGTGGAGGGAATGTAACCAAGGTTCCGTATCCATATTGTTACCGGTGCCTGTTGGGTTATGATGACCCTGAAACTTGCTCGCTCCAATGCTTAAAGTTTCTAGAGGACTATGCTCTTTCGGCCGTCTCCCCGGCGGATGACACTGCGGCCATCATTATGGAGGTGATACAGTCTGATGGTGGTGAGATTGTCCCCCCGCCAAACTACATCCCCGCACTTCGCGAACTATGTGACAAGTACGGCATCTGGTTACTGTTTGACGAGATCAAAACCGGTCTTGGCCGCACTGGCAAATACTTTGCCTTTGAACATTATGATATATCGGCAGATGGTATATCACTGGCCAAGCCCCTTGGTGGAGGCCTTCCGCTATCGGCTGTGTTGGCTCGTCAGGAGATTCTTGACCAGAGTATCTTCAACCTTTACGGGTTGGGAGGGGCTCCTGTTCCCTGCGCAGCGGCCTTAGCTACCCTTCAAGTCATTGAGGAGGAGGGTCTCACGGACAACGCCGCTGCCATGGGAGATCGGCTACTTGAA
>JAKLQB010000764.1 GCA_022013615.1 Desulfobacterales bacterium
CAATCTTGTTTGGGTCTTTTTTGTCAGAGGGCCTGGTGAGGTGACCTACACTTGGGCCGGTGGCGCTCAGAATACGTTCAAATTCAAGACTGGTCAGAATGTTGGGATGACTGCTGTGGTGATAGAATTCCTCATAAGGCGCAGGATCAAATACATCATTACCTGGACAGAGAATCACCGAACCCACCTCGATCTCACGGTGGACCGCCCGCTGTTCATGGTCGATAGCCCCTGCCAGACAGGCCTTCACACACTGATAACATTCGGAGCAGATACCACATTCGAGACAGCGTTCCGCTTCGGATTTGGCTTCCTGTTCATTGAACCCGAGGGCGATTTCGTTGAAATTTCCGTGACGTTCATCAAGTGAGCGTTTTCGCACAGGCGTCCTGGGGATGAGCGGCTCAGAATTGATGTCAGGTTTTTCATAGGACCAGTCTTTTTCCCGCCCCTCTTTCAGATCAAGGCCGTTCAGATATCGAGCAATACTCTCGGCAGCTTCTTTTCCGCACTCCACTGCCTCTACCACCGACTTTGGACCGTAAAGGACATCACCACCGGCAAATACCCCTTGAATAGATGTTTCGAGGGTAAGAGGGTCAGCCTCCAGTCCGCCTTTTCGGCTTACGGGGATGCTCTCTTTTTCAGCAAAGGAGAGATCTGCCGCCTGCCCTATGGCGACGATGACCGTGTCCGCATTCATGGTGGTCAGATCTGTTTCATCATACCTGGGATTAAAGGCGCCATTTTCGTCAAACACGTCAGTACACCGTTTGAATTCGATCCCCGTGAGCTGACCGTCCTTCTCCAGGAACCTCTTGGGCCCCAGGCTGTTGATAATACTGATTTGCTCCTCGAGTGCCTCCTCAATCTCGTAGCCCCATGCGGGCATTTCATCTCTCTTTTCAAGACAGATTAAGGATATATTCTGAGCTCCCACCCGCTTGGCGCTGAGTGCCACATCGATGGCCACATTCCCGCCGCCAATAACCACAACTTTTTTCCCCACTGAGGTCGTATTTCCAACAGCAGTATCCCGCAGGAAATCGACGCCTTTAAGAACGCCCGGGAGATCTTCACCCTCCACGTTCAACAGCCTGCTCAGGTGGAGACCTGTGGCGAGAAAAAAGGCCTGAAAGCCTTCACCTTTGAGGCTTTCAAAGGTGATATCTTCTCCAAAGGTGACACCCGTTTTGATCTCCACCCCCATATCCTCAATGACTTTGATCTCCGCTGCCACAATATCCCTGGGAAGTCTGTACTCCGGAATGCCTACGGCCATCATGCCTCCAGCCACAGGTAGTTTCTCAAATATGGTGACCTGGTAACCTTCCCTGGTTAAGAAATATGCAGCCGAAAGACCGGCTGGGCCGGCCCCGATCACAGCGACCTTTTCTTCTCTCTTTTCACCCACTTCAGGAACGAAACAGGTCTCTTCGGAAAAATCCACGTCTGCCAGGAAACGATGGAGATACTGAATGGCAATGGGTTCGTCCGCATCGCCCCTCGTGCAGATTCCTTCACATGGATGGTGACAGACGCGGCCGCAAATAGCCGGAAAGGGGTGTGCATCCTTGAAAAGCTCTAACGCCTCCCTGTATTTGCCTTGGTTGATCAGGGCGATGTAACCCTGAATGCTCACATGGGCCGGGCAGGTGGCCTTGCAGGGAGCGGTGCCTGTTTTAGAAATGGCAAAGGCCCCTGGAATGGCCTGGGGATAGAGTTTATAGACTGCCTTTCTGGTGGAAAGGTTCTCGTCATATTCGTTATCCAGCTCTATGGGACAGACCTTTTCACATTCGCCACAACTTGTGCACTTGGAAAGGTCAATAAAACGGGGTTGTTGCAATATTTGAGCCTTGAAATGACCTACTTCTCCTTGTAGCTGAAGGAGTTCTGTGTTTGTCAGTAGTTCTATGTTCAGGTGCCGGCCGACCTCGACCAGTTTCGGTGAGATAACTCACATGGCGCAGTCATTGGTTGGAAATGTCTTGTCCAATTGAGACATAAGCCCGCCAATGGCAGATGATTTCTCAAGGAGATAGACATAGAAACCGGAGCTTGCAAGATCAAGGGCGGATTGCATACCCGCAATGCCACCGCCCACGACCATGACTGAACCTGACAATTGATTGGTTTTTTTCTTGCTCATTACCTGCACCTCTCTATAGCTTTGCTGCGTCAAGAACCTGAGGGAGTTTATCCTCCCATCCAACTGTTGAAATCATAACCCCTGCCATTCCCATGTCTTTCAAGCTACCTATGATCTCCGCCGCTAACTTGATACACTGCTTTAATTTGTCCGGGGCCTTTTGAATGTCTCTGATCATTTCCTTGGGAATGGAGATGCTTTTGATATTCCGATCAATGTACCGGG
>JAKLQB010000072.1 GCA_022013615.1 Desulfobacterales bacterium
CGATTGCCAGGTGTTTGGATATCGAGGAGGGCGTGCAGCCGCAGTGTTGGCTGCTGACCGTGCCTGGAAAGCAAAAGAAGCCATCCGAGATGACAAGCTTATTGTCATGGAGAATAGCAAAAGGATTGCGCCTATTCGAAATGCAATAGACAGGGCCCTTATGGTTGTCAGACAAAAAGAAGGCATCGAAGAACTATTGGATAAGATTCAGTCCTTTCGTCATGAAACTCCAACTTTCGACGTTGTTACAGATAATGTACTGTTAACCGCAGAAATGGTTGCAAGGTCAGCGCTTTTGCGGCAGGAAAGTCGCGGTGTTCATTATCGTGAGGATTTCCCGGATAGTGCCCCGGCATTAACAAAGCCTTCATTGGTAAACAAAGGTAAAGAAGGAGAAGTGAAGGCATTTTTTAAGTAGGAATAGAAATGATTACTTTAAGTAAAGTTACTGAGCGATTAGAAAAAGAACTTTCAGCCAAGATACTCACTTTTGGCGAACTTATCGAGATTGCGGAGGAAGAGGGCCTTTCGCTGAGCAGTGTGGTCGTGGCTGAGGCCATGGTCAAAGAGGGGAAATCCTACGAGGAAATCCTCTCTGATGTTATGGGGGAGTTTGACCATAATATGAAGGCACTTGAAATAGGGTTGACCAGGGGAAGGAGTTTTATCCTTGGCACTGTTGGCTCTGACCTGGCCAAGTATGGTGACGACAAGGTTTTGATCAATGATTCACTGATCAATAAGGCCTTAATCTACACCCTGGCCACTGAGGTGGGAAATCACGAGATCGGTCTCCAGCCCTGTGCAGGGACAGGAGACTCATGCCCATACACCGGCTTAATAAGGGCACTCAAGGAAGAGGGTTTTTCACAAGAAAAAATCGCTCTTGCCGCGGCGCTCATACTTAAGGTTGGGAGCATTTTCAGGGCAGGTAAACAGACTACCGGGTGCAACATGGAGGGTTTCGGGGCAGGCGCGGCAGCTACTGCTGCAGCATTAACCGATCTGAGAGGTGGAACTCCCAAGCAGGTTGCAAAGGCTATTGTCCTGGCGATATCGCCCACGATTGCTGTCCCCTGTACGCCTCGGGTTATGGCCGCGGGCTTATGCGCAAGCCATATCAGCGGCGCTATTTTGATCGGTAATCAGGCGGCCAATTTGATCTTAAAGACATCGTTGCCTGTTGATATAGATGTGGACGTAATGATTGCCATGGCAGCAAGGATCCATGTGGAAGCAGCCCCAGTAATTACCGCTATTAATCTTGAATACCTGGAACCGTATTTTCAAAAGAAGAATCAAGTTGAACCCTTTGTTGATCAAGATATTCGAAATTCGGAAAAGGAGAAAGCAAATAGAATCAAGAAGCGGGCACGCGAAGAGATTAGAAACTTGATATCTTCTTCCCGGCCTTTGACGAAGGTTTTTGGGGATGTTGTAGTAGGAGGGAGCAGCATTGCAGTGGGATCTCCGACCAATATGGCACGTATCTGCCACGCAATGGTAGCTGGTGAAATAAAAAAAATTGAGATTGATCTTACGGTGGATCTTTTTTCACGAAGGGCTATTAATATACCGGCAATTCTTATGGGCGCAATATACGGGGCAAGAACGGATGACGCCGAATTGTATCATAAGATCTTTGAACTACCTGAAATCAAGAATATCGAAGTCAAGATCAATAAGGTGGATATTCCTCAAGTACAACGCATTCGGATAGAAGCAACTAAAACGAGTGCTATGGTAGATGCAAAGAACCGCGGGGGTGGTCGAGTAGCAATTGTTGATGCCAAACCGTCATTACAAGAAGCACTTCGCGTGGCCGAAGAATTGGGCATTGAAGTTGTGGACTAATTTCATTTGGTCACTTGTTAATAAGGCCTTTAGACAGGATTACAGGATAAACATTTTTTTTATATCCAGTCTCCCGCTGCAAACGGGGCTAATCTTGTCAAAAAAAAATAGAAAACCGAGCTTTACCACAATAACAAATAAAGAAGGTGGCAGCGAGTAATGGAAATTTCGAAACACGTTATTCATGACATAGAAAGAGTTTCAAAAGACCTTATTGAATCAATGAAGGCCCTTCCCACTGCAACAATCCATGAGGCTTATGGCGGCAAAGGTGCTGTGTCCCATAATATCAAACCCATTAGAACAGGTATGAAACTTTGTGGTACGGTAATCCCGGTAAAGACTCGCCCGGGGGATAATCTCATTGTGCATAAGGCCATTTATGTTGCGCAGCCTGGCGATGTGTTGCTGGTGGATACGTCCTCGTTTGTTGAAGCTGGATTCTGGGGGGGTATAATGACAGAGGCCGCTCAACAAAGAGGGATAGCAGGGCTTGTGACGGATGGCGCTGTGCGAGATACGGATGAAATTGCTCAAATGGATTTCCCTGTTTTTTCTAAAGGTATTTCCATCAAAGGGACAACAAAAACCTGTCTTGGCTCAATTAATCATCCCATCATCTTTGAAGGTGTAATGGTGCAACCCGGAGATGTAATAGTTGGGGATTCGGACGGCGTCGTCGTAGTTGCCCGGAAAGATGTCCCGGAGGTTCTTGAAAAGGCAAGAAATCGGGAGGAAAAAGAAAGGGAAATCGGCTCTCAACTCAGACAGGGTAAAACAACGCTTGAGCTGTATGGTTTTTCGAAGTTATTGGAGCGTGAAGGACTAAAGGAATAAAAAGGAATAGACCATGGAGCATGAAATATTTGACAAGAAGTACAGGAAGCGTCTTGAAAAATTATCTACGACTAATCTCTCTGATGCCCTTGACAAGATTGGCATCCGGGGAGCGGTGATTGGTATCAGGCCCCTGTTTGGTTTGCCCAAGGTAGTCGGTTCGGCTGTAACGATAAAAATTACAGCAGCAGGAATGGTAAAAGCTAAGCACCATCTCGGAATCGAGGCTATTGCATCTGCACACCAGGGAGATCTGATTGTTATTGATAATCGCGGTGACACACAAAACAATTGCTGGGGCGAAATCCTCACATGTGCCGCTAAAATGAAAGGCGTCTCCGGGGTCATAATTGATGGTGCCGCCAGAGATGTGGACATGTGTGATGAAATGGGTTTCCCTGTTTTTTCCCGTGGGGTTGTCCCTATAACTGCAAGAGGACGGATCATGCAGGAAGATTTCAACTGCCTGATCCGTCTGGGTGATGTCCAGGTCAGACCCGGTGACATACTGGTAGGGGATATCAACGGAGTTGTAGTCATTCCGCCGGAAAGACTGGATGACGTTTTATCCGAGGCAGAAAAGATTATGGAGAAAGAAGAACTCATGAAGAAAGATATTCTCTCAGGTCTTGATATTCTGGAGGTTGATAAGAAATATAATTATGAGCAGATGTTGAAAAAGTAAGGAAAAAGCTGAGCCGTCTATTTTTTGACAGGATTAACAGGATGGACTGGATTATTTTAATCTTGTAAATCAAAACAAATATCCTGTTTTGAGAAATTTTCTTTTACCGTATCTTCTCAATAAAATGGGGTAAAACCCGTCATATAGGGTGACATTTTATATGTCTCGATAGGGTCGGGAGGGGGTATAAAACCCCGCCCTACGAGAATATGTAATAATAATTTTGGGGAGGCTTCAGCCGCTCCAAAATCACTTAGATTAGGTATTGGGTTGTTCACATAAAAAGTTATAAGAATTTGGCCAACTATAACCAATGCTGTGCGTAAGAAAAGATCACTATTGTCGTACCACAGGATTTATAAAAGGATGTACAGGACAAAAAAATCTTGATTATCCTGTAATCCTGTCTAAAGGTCCTTTTAGTAGGTGAACTATTACGAATTGACCTCTGAGTATGGAGGAAAAATAATGGAATTCAAAAGGCTTGATCCGAAAATAGTAAAGGAGTTTGAATCATTTTCCACGCCCACAATCTCTGATGCCCTTGATAAGTTAGGTATTTCGGGAGGGTGTCACGGTATTATGCCTGTTGTTTCAGGGGTGAAAATGGCAGGGACAGCCTATACAATCCGATATGTGCCCACAGGCGCTGTGAAGGGGACTGTGGGAGACTACATTGATGATGTCTTACCTGGAGATGTGGTGGTTCTTGATAATAACGGGAGAACCGACTGTACAGTATGGGGTGATATTTTGACAGTAACGGCCAAGATGAAAGGCATTGCCGGAACCGTCATAGACGGTGTCTGCCGTGATATCCCCACTATCCTTGAAGAAAAGTATCCTATCTTCTCCCGTGGAAGATTTATGATGACCGGTAAGGACCGGGTCATGGTAGAGGCAACACAGGTAATGGTCTCTATAGGAAAGACTCAGGTTAAACCGGGAGATATCCTTATAGGAGATGACAGCGGAGTGGTGGTGGTTCCCCAGGAAATGGCACCAAAAGTCCTTGAAACCGCCCGGTCTATAGAAGAAACAGAAAATTTTATTGTGGAGGCTGTGCGAAGTGGCCTGAGCCTTAAAGAAGCCCGGGAAAAATTCGGCTACCACACATTGCAGACAAAGAAGGCATAAGGTTGCACATTCCCAAGCCTTTGATTTGTCCTATGAGGGAGTTTCTGTTAGTTATTATTACTGCGCTTTTTGGAGTACTGGAGCAATGGAGTAATGGCATAATGCAAAAAACGGAAAAACCCCTGGTATCTTCTGTTTTTCATCCCAATACTTCTGGACAGGCCTTTGAGGCAAAGCAGATAGGCTCTTACCACACCTCAAGGCAGCAATTTTCGAAAAGAGATAAATTCGGTTGAGGAGTAGAAACATGAGCTACGGTTATATGGATAAATTCTTGAAGATAGACCTAACCTCAGGTGAGATATCCGAACTGCCAATTAGTAAAGAATGGAAAATGCACTATCTCGGTGGAAGGGGGATGGGCATTCGTCTTCTATGGGAGTATGCACCGAAAGGTGTAGATCCTCTCGCCCCGGAAAACCCTTTGATTTTTATGACCGGTCCTTACACAGGCACTGGTGTCTTTTCCGCCTTCTACAATGTAACAACACGATCACCATTAACCGGAACTGCGGCAAGTGCTCATTCGGGTGGTACCTTTGGTCCTGCCCTGAAACGAGCCGGGTTGGATGGACTGATGGTTGTGGGCCAATCTGAAAAGCCAGTGTACCTGCTAATTGATGCCGGAAAGGTCGAAATATGTGATGCATCATCTCTATGGGGCAAGGATGTGCAGCAGACAGAGCTAATGATAAAAGAAAAACATGGCAAGGTGAGTTCTGCTGTTATCGGCCCGGGGGGTGAAAACCTGGTCAAATTTGGATGCATTATGAACGATACATACCGTGCTATTGGTCGCGGGGGTGCAGGCGCTGTCATGGGCTCCAAGAAACTTAAGGCGGTGGTTGCCAGAGGTAAAGAAAAGATCGGTATTGCCGACCGGGATCGCTTCATGGCCCTTTCGCGCAAGGGGGGCAAGGCTTCCCTGGATGTCGGTAAGTTCTTTGCCATGTATGGTACTGGAGCGGCTTTTGGCGTCTTTAACAAAAAGGGCAGTCTCCCAAGCTATCATTTCCGAAAAGGCTATTACGATGAATGGGAGAAGATTAATGCCGAGGCACTCAAGAAAAATTATTTTGTGCGAGACCAGGGCTGTTTTAACTGCCCTTTGAAGTGTGCCAATATCCATACGGTCAAATCAGGACCTTTCGCTGTGGAGGAGACCGAGGGGCCTGAATACGAAACCATGATGGCCTTTGGTTCCCTGTGTGGAAATAGCAACTTGGAATCTATCATCAAGGCCAGCCACATGGTCAATCTTATGGGAATAGATCTCATTTCTGCAGGAGTAACC
>JAKLQB010000765.1 GCA_022013615.1 Desulfobacterales bacterium
ATTGATTTCATCGTGGAGATTGTGAATCCCGCCAAAGAAGACACTGTTTTGGACCCTGCCTGCGGCACTGCCGGATTCCTGATTTCCTCGTACAAACACATCCTCCAACAAAATACCAAAGACCGCCCCGGAGACCTCCTGACCACCGACGATAAAGGCCGGCTTATGACCAATTTCTGCGGCTATGACATTTCTCCGGACATGGTGCGCCTGTCCCTGGTAAACATGTATCTGCACAGCTTTGCCAATCCATTGATTTACGAATACGACACGCTTACAAGCGAAGACCGCTGGGATGAGCGTTATGATGTGATCCTGGCCAATCCACCGTTCATGTCGCCAAAAGGCGGCATCCGGCCCCATTCCCGTTTCACCATAAAGGCCAAACGCAGCGAAGTTCTCTTTGTTGACTACATCGCCGAGCACCTTAACGTCCACGGCAAGGCCGGCGTCATTGTCCCTGAAGGCATTATCTTCCAGTCCCAGAATGCCTATAAAAATCTTCGGAAAATGTTGATTGAGGAAGGGTATCTGTATGCTGTTATCTCCCTGCCCGCCGGTGTTTTTCAGCCATATTCAGGCGTAAAAACAAGTATCCTGCTCATGGATAAAACCTTAGCGAAAAGAACCCCTGAATTTCTTTTCGTAAAAGTAGAAAATGATGGCTTCGGCCTTGGAGCACAGCGCCGCCCCATTGACAAAAACGACCTTCCCCAAGCCCTTGAAATTGTCAAAGCCTGGAAGCAGGCAATCGTGGAAGGGAAGAATTTTGAGCTTGATGAGAACGACAAGGCAATTGCGCACATAGTCAGCAAAAAGAAGATCGCCGAATCCGGGGACTATAATCTTTCTGGGAATAGGTATAAGGAGGTTGTAAGTTACGCCAATGTGAAATGGCCGATGGTGGAGCTGGGGGATAAAAGCCTCTTTCAAATTGAGTCAGGCGGCACTCCAAGTTCCAACAAATCAGAATATTGGGATGGCGATATTAGATGGATAACATTGGTTGATTTACCCCAAGAAAATTTCATAACTTATATTTTTGATACCAAAAGAAAGATTACAGAGTTGGGATTAAACAATTCATCTGCAAAGCTTCTACCTAATAAAACTGTTTTGGTGTCGTCTCGTGCTACTATAGGCAGAATTGCTATTTCCCAAACAGAACTTGCGACAAATCAGGGATTCAAGAATGTAATCATTAAAGATTTCAGCAAGGTTAATGAAAAATATTTAGCGTGCATGCTTATACGATTAGTTCCACAAATGGATCAAATGGGAACTGGTGGCACATACAAAGAGATATCAAGAGCAAACTTTTCTACTCTACGAATCCCCCT
This sequence comes from Desulfobacterales bacterium, assembly GCA_022013615.1. The sequence continues at coordinate 1,341 of JAKLQB010000765.1, forward strand.
CCCACCCTTGGAAGTTCAGGAGAAGATTGTCGCGGAACTGGACGGTTATCAGAAAATCATTGACGGCGCGAAACAGGTCGTCGAAAACTACAGACCCACAATCAAAATCGACCCGAATTGTCCGATGGTGGAGTTGGGGAAAGAGTGTGCTATGGAGTATGGGTATACTGCAAAAGCTC
>JAKLQB010000766.1 GCA_022013615.1 Desulfobacterales bacterium
ACTAAGTTTCGACCCGTGAGAAAGAAGAGGAGAAGGAGCAATATCACATTGATATTTATGAGGGCGAAAACAAGAATGCTGCTTGAGAACGGTAGTTCCAGCCCCAGATTAAAGACGCGTACTCCCAGGCAAGTCAGGAATGAAATCACGACTAACAGTACGGCTATCAGATATCTTTCCCTGCGTCGCCTCCTGAGATCTTTTTGTTGGGATTGTAGATAGTTTTTTTTCATAACAGGAGAATCACTGATTATCCGGATCAACCCCGGGAGGTGCTCAGCCCATCAAAGTGAGGATGTCCCACTAGTCAATATGTGAAATTTACCTTGTACCAATCGGTTTCAAAATCCCACAAGGATAAAAAGAAAAGCACATAATCAAGGTACAACGGAAGCCTTATCTTGGCTAATTCGGCCATCATGCGGACCTGGTACCGGTTTCCTTTTTGAAATTTATTAAGCCCTGTTAGCTTGACACCCACAATTTTCGACATCAGGTTTTTTGCCTCATGGAAATCCTCCACAAGGATCATTTCACTATTTCTCTCCGAAAGTCGAACCTTATAAGCCTTTTTGAGACTGTCATACACGATACTATGCGTCACTCTCAGCTCAGCAATATTATTGTCCCGCTGGAAATCCCTGACTTCATAAAGCCCTATAAAAAATGTGAAGGTTGTATTGATTCCATTTTCAATGGCCTTTATCATCTCCTCTGTAAAACAGCCCGTAACTCTAAAATAGATCAGGAGATGCTCCCCAGCAGAGGTCGCAACAATATCCGTTAATTGCGCTTCTTCTGCCCGGGCCGGTGTTGCCAGAAGGGAGCCCATAAGAAAAATCATTACTAACGCTGTTTTTAACCTGTTGCCTGGGAAAGGGGCGCAGCTCATTCGATGTTCCTTGTGAAAAGGCAATTTAATACAGTTAGTATAAAAATACCGGATATTCTGAGCAGATATAATACGTAAGTGCCCCTTGGAATGCAAGCTATATCGATGCGTTGCTCTGATCAGGCTGGGCTTGATTATGCAGTGTTTTCGCTTAATGGTACAAGGTGTGGGAAATAGAAAGGGGCCACTTCCCGAGAACGGTTTTAGTGACCCCTTTGTCAGTATGATGTAGATAGGCTTATCAGGCGGTTTAGGCAGTCACGGGTTGCAACGCGCCAAACGCCGGGATAGTTACATTGGTTTTAGTACATTCCTCCGGAGTTTTAAAGGTCATTACCTTCCAGTGTTTCTTTGATTCCATCAGCTTCCTTAGCATGTGCTGGTTAAGAAAATGACCCGATTTCTTAACAACAAAATGGCCGATAATAGGAGATCCTACAATAGAAATATCTCCGATAAAATCAAGGATCTTATGCCTTACAAATTCATTATCAAATCTAAGACCATCTTCATTAATAATCCTAAAGTCATCAATGACGACCGCATTATCAAGCGAGCCTCCCCTGGCAAATCCATTTTTTTTGAGTGTCTCGACATCTTTCATGAAACCGAATGTTCGAGCCGTGCTGATTTCCCTTACAAAATCCCTGCCGGAAAAGGTTAGTTCGTATTCCTGATTCCTCAAAAGGGGATGTTGAAAATCAATCATATAGGTGATCTTCAGCTCTTTTGACGGGTATATGCAAACGGATCGATTGCCGTCATCAACCTTAAAAGGCTTTTTAATAACGATGAACTGTTTTGGGCTTTTCTGTTCCCGGACGTCCCCGCTTTTAATAAGAAAAACAAAAGGAGCCGCACTGCCATCCATAATAGGAACTTCTGGACCATCAAGCTCAACCACTGCGTTGTCTATGCCCAGCCCGAAAAAGGCTGCCATTAGATGCTCAATGGTCGAGACTTTGCAACCATTAGTGCCAATTGTTGTTGCAAGGGTGGTGTTAAATACATTATCGAAGCGTACTTCTACTTCCGGGCGACCTTTCAGGTCGGTTCTTACAAATTTTATCCCGCTATTGGCTGGGGCAGGTCTTATTTTGATCTTGACTTTTCCCCCAGTATGAAGGCCGATACCTGTGCAACCGACCTCATGCATTAATGTCCGCTGTTTATAATCCACAATCCACTCCTGACTTATTTCGAACAATAGTTTAATTGTCTTTCATTAAAGCAAAGCCCGTGCCAAAAAAAGAACTAACAGGGAACACTTTATCGAATTGACTTAACTTATTGATTTAACTAACGTACAATGACGCAATATGTTTTTTTGGGACATTATTGTCCCAAGGGCTTGAAGCCAGAAGTGTGTCAAAAAAAACACACCACCCTTGAAAAATAGCTACACATCACTATGTAACGTTTCTTGAAAAAGGAAAATTTTTATATTATAAATGCTGTAACCGTTCACGGGTTTCCCGCTGAAAGCGGGATTCAGGGGTTGTAGGTTTACCGCAAATCTGAGACGATTATGATGAGCACAAAAAAAACATTCCTTATATCTCTTCTCATATTATGCGCCACAGGCCTTTCAGGCTGCTATCCGGCTCTTAGACAGGAAGCGCAACGGCCTGAAGAGGCGCTCATACCGGTCCGTTTTTTCTGTCCGACATTTCACGATGACATGGGCCCGGAATCCTTGGTGCTTGCAATCAATAGAAACCTTGAGTACCTGGACCGGCTTGCACCGGGATATATTTTTCGTTACGGCCCACATAACTTTACCTGCCAGCAGGTCCGGGAGAGCCAGGAATTTTTCCTTAACCTCATAGAAAAAAACCCTAATCCCAGTCAATTAAATAAAGAGGTCAAAAAGCATTTCCTGGTGTATCGTGCCGCAGGCCGCACTGGAAACAAGAAGGTGCTTTTTACCGGCTATTTTGAACCTGTTTTTGCTGCAAGTCTGACTTCAGATGAAACCTATAGATATGCTCTCTACAGGAAACCGGACGACTTGATCAGAATTGATCTATCCCTTTTTAACAAAAAATTTGAAGGGCAAAACATCACCGCAAGGATCGAGGGAAAGGATGTGGTGCCTTACTATTCCAGGGAACAGATCGAAATGGAAGGGGCATTGGAAGGACAAAATATCGAAATCGCATGGCTGAGAGACCCTGTTGATGTTGCTTTCCTTCACATCCAGGGGTCAGGCCGATTGACATTACCCAATGGAGAGAACATTTCGGTTGGCTACCAGGCCTCCAACGGGCGACCGTATCGAAGCATTGGGAGGTATATCCTGGACAAGGGGTATATGGAAAGAGAAGAAATGTCTATGCAGGGAATCAGGAGGTGTCTATCTGAACATCCGGAGATTATTGACGATGTCCTTAATCAAAATCCCTCGTACGTATTTTTTCGAACCCTTGAAAACGGTCCCCTCGGTAACATCAACATTCCCGTTACACCCGAAAGATCTCTGGCCCTCGACGCCAGGCTTTTTCCAAAAGGGGCCCTGGCATTTATTTCGTGCCAGAAGCCCATTGTAAACGATCAGGAGGAAATCACAGGATGGCGTAAATTCTCCCGGTTTGTATTAAACCAGGACACAGGTGGCGCTATCAAAGGTGCAGGAAGGGCAGATCTTTTCTGGGGAAGGGGACCTTATGCTGAAATAGCCGCAGGGCACCTGCAACATGATGGGGAGTTGTATATACTGATTAAAAAACCCTAAAAGCAAGTGGTCTAAAGTGACTAAAATAATCTAAAGTTAAATAAAGAATCTAAAAGCCTAAAACGAGCTAAAGTGCCTAAATAGAAAATTTTGATAGATCCGCCACGCTCAGGAAAAGTTTTGACAGTTGCTGCAGAACCCCTACCCTGTTGGTTTTTAGTGCCTCGTTTTCTTTTGTAAGGATTTCCACTTCATCAAAGAAATCATCCACCGGTTTTCTGAGTTTGACCATAAGGCCCAAGGCCCCATAATAATCCTTTCTTCCCAAACATCCGTAAACATCATCTTTCAAGGCTTGGAATGTCTTCCACAGGGCGGATTCAGAGGTTTCTTTGAACAGGGTCG
>JAKLQB010000767.1 GCA_022013615.1 Desulfobacterales bacterium
AATCTTTTGGATCTTTGCCTTGGTAGTAACCCAGATAACGTTTCCCTGGCGTCTCATACCCAGATCATTGTTAGCAAGGAGGAGAGCCAGGGACTGATCCCAGGGCACATTTTTAAGCCTCATTGATACCATGCCTTTTACGTCGGGTCCCCAGATAATGTTCAAATCGCTGACCTCTCCAATCAGCCTCAAAATATTGGTCACATCCGCATTCACAAAATCCATGGTCATGGGTGCGCCTGTATACTTGCCTGTAGCAAGGCCAGGTATCCTCGTGGGCTCCCTCTTGGACGTTTTTGTGACTTCGCGTTTAACACCCGTATCAGCAGAGGAAACGGTTTCCAGTTCCACCAGTTTCACGGGAACTATCTTCTTTTCCGGGTGCTTCACGGGTGTTGGGCCAAAATCAATGCAAATACCGCTGTCTGACTGATCCACATGGAAGGGAACAATATCCCTCAAAGATATGGCAAGGGAAAGTCGTTTGTCGGTGGAAGAATACCCGGATGTCACCCGATCTACAGCTCCCTCAAAGTGAGTGCTGTCAAGGCGTCTCAGAAGAAGCGGCGGGATAATGGTCTCCTCAAGGGTCAGGAGCAGGGTCTTCGGGGTTTTTCTTTCCAGGTTGTAGCTGGCCTTCTTATCTGTTGTGACGGTAAGCCTCGATTTGCCATGCTGCAGCATGGTAAAATCAATACCCAGAATCTGATTCAGAGCTGTGGCGCGTGGTTCGAAAAAAATCCTTGGTTCAGTCGTCTTCTGCTCCCATTCCCCGGCATCCCCTGTTTGCTTGGGTTCAATAGCCATGCTGGTCCCTGACTGCTTGGATGGCTCTCCTGGGTCTGATTTTGGCGAAAGCATCAGACGGAGGGAATTATCCCTTTCAGAAACCTCATAATCCAGATCTCTCGCCAGGCCAACCACTACTCTCGTGGTTTTGTCATCGGCCTTTCCTAGCTCCAGGTGAATACCAATCACATTCCCATCATTCACCGGAGTTAATAGTGGAAGGTCGCCTCCAGGTACACCGCTAATATCGAGAACCACCCTGAGCGGATCAATCAACTTGAAAGTCGTATAGGGGACCGATCTGGTGTTAGTGATTTCCACAACAGTCATCTCATCCCCTGAGGAGCTAATCGTAATGGCTTCAATACTCGGAGATGTGGCCTCCTCGGTGGGTTGTTGAGTCGTACTGCTCGTTGCACAGCCGATGAGAACCCAAATGGCTATTGCCAAACATGGCCATGAGAAAAATAGTACCTTCTTGTTTTCGCTTCCTCTCGTCAACATATGTGTTCTCCCTGCAAACCTGGTCTTGTTTTGACTGTTTCCACCCCCCCATCGCATTGGGGGTGTTTGGAAATTAGCATCTGAGACCCAGAATCCCGTTGCATCCTACTGTAATGAACGCAGTTTCTTGGCAGTATCCTTGTCCTTTACCTGACCTGTCCTAAAATCCTTGTGCTTTTCGCGAACGATTAACTCTTTTTCCTTTATCTCATAAACGACACCCCCATTTAGTCCTATGGGAGTGCCCTTCCTGATCACATGCCCGATCCCTTTTGAATCACGCACCATGGCCCAGTTCCCTTTCTGACTTATAATAATTGCGATCAGATCTAATTGGGAAAGATCCAGCGTTTCAAGATAAGTCTTCGGCTTTCTCTTCTTCTTCTCTTCAACAGACTCCTGTTCGGCAATAAACGATTTGAAAGGGTCTGTTTTGCCGGTGGGGTCGTAGACATAGCCTTCTGATAGTCCCTTCTCTGGCTGGAAAAGCGTATCCTTGTCCGTATCATCTGGTAACAATACTTTTTGACCTTTCGGTCCCTTATAGGTCAATTCCTGTGACGCACAGGCCCCCGCGACACAGAACAGTGAATACACCACAGACAGGAATAGAATAGTACTGCAATATCGCATCAGCCTTCTATTTCTTCTTTTTCTTATTTTTTCCCGCCTCAGTCTTCTCATCGACTTCCCTTTTAAACCTATATGTTACGGCATCGCATTTGGTTGTGAGATTGGTGGACCTCTCCTTGACAGGCTTCATGGAGATGTCAAGAATATTGACAATCCGTTTCATTCGGCCCACCTTATCGAAGAACGTGGCGACATCGTGATAAGTACCACTTACTTCCATGGAAACAGGAATCTCTATATAGAAATCACGAGCCTTTTCTTTGTTTGGGCTAAATAACCGGAACTCCAGGTTGGCGTCGCTTCCTAACTGCGTGATGCTCCTCAGGAGGGTTGGTATCTCCCTTTCGTTAGGCAAGAGATTAAGGGCCTCCCCGAATTGGGCCTCAACCTCGACCTGCTCTGCCTCAAATGTTTTCAAAGTTCTCGCCTTTATTTTGGCTTGATTGATTTTCTTTTCAAGACCTGCAATCTCTTTGTTGAGCCGAGTAATCTCCTTTGATTTAGGGATATAGACCAGCGCTACGAAAATCCCTGCCAGCAGGACAATCGTTCCCACAAGAATCAGTATCCTGTGGATCATCTTTAGCTTTTCAACTTTTTCAAAAAAGGCGCCCGTTGGCATTCCTTCCACATCCCCCTGGTCAAAAAATTAAGTGTTAGCGTTTCTTCTTGGTTTCTGTTATGGTTTTTTCTTTATGGGCATAAGTCTTACATGTTAAGATAAAATCAACCACATTTAGTTTATATTTTGGCAAATTATTTAGCTTAGCGGTCTGGAGGTCAACTGAAACTACATGCTTGGCATTCTCAAGGTTCGTCATAAACAAGGCTACTGTATCGTTGTCCATTGCAGTGCCCTTCAAGGTCAAGATGCCATTTTTTTCATTTAGATCGGTTAGCCACAGTTTCTCCTTGTGAACCGCCATCGACAACTCATCTAATAAAAGGACCGGTCCTGTTTTTTTACTTTCAAGTTCTTTAATAACATTGAGTTTGGCTCGGACCTCAGTGATCTTCTTTTTTAACTCCTCTATTTTTTTCGTGGTTTCTGCATAAGTGGCCAGTTCTTTCTTTTTAGAGGACATATCAGTCTCTAAAGCAGCTACGTTTCTGCTTAAATTCAGGAAAACAAACCCCATCAATAGCGCAAGGCAGACGACGGACAGGACAAAAACACTAATCTGCCTCCTTATATTCTCTTTTTTCCTGGCGGCCCTAAACGGTAGAAGATTTATTCTTATCATTTGTCACCAATGCTTCTTAGAGCCAGACCCACAGCGACAGCAGCCTGTGGCGCCATGTACCTCAGGTACCTTGGGTCAAAGCGTTTTTCGTCAACTACAAGGTTCGAAAAAGGGTTAAGTTCTACAACTGGGATACCTGTTTCTAATTGCAGATATTTCTGAAACCCGGGGATCCTGCAAGATCCTCCGCTAATCAGGATTTTCTCTATGGTTTCATCCGGGTAGGTGCTGGCCACAAAGTCGAGGGCTCGCTTTATTTCCATGGCCCACTCCGATACCACAGAAGTAAAAATCTCCTCCAGTCTACCTTTCTGTTTACCTACTTTGCCGCCTCCCAGTTTTATTTGTTCAGCTTCTTCGAAACTGACGCTGAAATCGGACATAATGCCCTCAGTAATCTGGGAGCCGCCAAATGAGGAATCCCTGGTAAATAGAGATACCCCATCTTTGATGGCATTTATTCCAAGCTCATCAGCGCCTACATTCACCAGTGCGTAACACCCCTCAGGTTCCTCAGTACTAATCTCAAAGGCATTTTGTATGGCAAATGCGTCCACATCCAGAACCCCCGGGCTAAGACCTGACAGTTGAAGCAGATTGTCGTAATCGTTAATGATATCTTTCTTGGCGGCGACCAGCATAACTTCCATCTGCCCCGCCCGTTCCTGATCACCTTCCTCTGCTGCCCCTGTCTCTTCCCCCCCAGCGCTCAGAGTATCAAAATCAAGGTTCACCTCACTGATATCAAAAGGGATATATTGTTCGGCTTCTTCCTGGATAATCGCTTCGATCTCCGATTCCTTCCTGGCGCCCAAAGCTATTTTTTTCACAATCACGGAGTATCCGGATATGGAGGTTGCTACGTTCTTGTTTTTTACCTTCAGGTTTTTGAAAAGGCTTGTTATTGCCGATGATACGAGCTCCATTTCTTTTATAGCTCCTTCAACTATCGCATCAGGTGGCAGCCCTATCTGGCCAAAATTCTTAAGGACCCTCCCTTGCTTGCCGTGATCTATCTCCACTAACTTGATAGAATGGGACCCTATATCCAGCCCAACTAATTGATTTTTTTTAGGAATAGCCATAATTAATGTTTTCACCTCTCAGGGAAAATTTTCTCCCTGTCAGAAAGGTCATAGCCAAGGGCCAATATAATCTTACGCTTGGTCTCCATCCGGCAGTCTTTTCCCCGTTCAACCCGATCAATAGTCAAGGGAGAAACGCCCGCTTTTCTTGCAAGCTCTGCCTTGCTCATGAGCAACCCCTCTCTGGTTGTTTTTACGGCATTCGCATTCAATTTATCCACCCCAAGTCCTGTATTCCCAGATATATATAATATATCAAAATTAGCTCATATTTGTCAAATAGTTTTTTATAAATTAATTAAATTGTATATAATTTATACATATATAGCGGGGGAAAAAAGTGTGCGGCACAATATGTTGTACTCGCATCCGCTCACTAATTCTTTTCAACCCTAAGAAAAAAGCCTTTGAGCATCCCCACACCCAAAGGCTTTATCCAAAATAACCGTCGGCAACTCGGCTATCATGACCTTTCGGCTGTAGACCCGTAGCTTTGCGTCACCGCCTTTCAGCGGCTTTGCCCTTTCGCTATATATATAGTTTGTCTAATATAATAGAATAAACCCATCTATTTGTCAAGTATTTTCATAAATTAATTAAATTTTGCATAATTTATGTATATATAGTAGAAACAAAAAAATCATCACACTACATCTTGTATAATAAAATAGAAATTGCTTTACAAATGAGAACGTGAGGGATTAAATTCCGTCTGTTTATAAAATTAATTCGGAGTTCCTAAAGGGGATTTTCGTTTTTCATGAATGGCGAAATACCCAAATCTATCATTTTTTTGGGAGGGTTTTTTGGAAGCTCAGATCTCTAAGGGTAGAATAAAAAAGAAAAGTGTAGTCCGTGAATATGCTGAAGCGGCTATTATTGCTGTAATATTAGCTCTCATAATACGCACCTTTGTGGTTCAGGACTTCAAGATTCCTTCAGGCTCTATGGAGCCCACACTCCTTGTTGGTGATCATATACTTGTCAATAAATTCCTTTATGGCGTCAAAATTCCCTTCATACGTAACACCATAATCCCCATCAGCAAGCCTCAACGTGACGATGTGATCGTTTTCATTTTTCCTAATGATACGAGCAAGGACTATATTAAGCGCGTGATCGGTCTTCCTGGTGACCGCATTGAGATTTTTGATCGAAAAATAAATATTAATGGTACGCTTTATGACGACAAACAT
>JAKLQB010000768.1 GCA_022013615.1 Desulfobacterales bacterium
CATCGGGGTTTATGTAAGGGGGAACTGTATACAGTCAAGCCTTCACCTCTTTGGCCGATTTCTGGTCCCAAACCTTAATAAGATAGTCTTTATGCTCTTCAAATTTCAGTGCTTGATCTTCCACTAATTCCTCGGCCTCCTGAGATGACATGTCCCAGCTTTGTCGTACGAATGAGGCAACCTTTGCGTAATAGAGAGGGGTCATCAAATCAATTAGCTTGTAACGATTGACGCTCCAGGAATGAAAGGTGGCTGCCAATTCGTAAAGAATCTGAACCCATGCATCTGTGGAAAGGCGGAACTGTTTTGAATCCATCTCCACAGCATTTTCTATTTCATCGAAGCATGCTTTAGAGAAGATGTCCTTCCAGAGGGAAGAAAACTGCTGGAAGCCGATTTTGAAATGCTCGATCATTCCTTCTATGTCAACGTTTACAGGTTCCGGCTCCACATATCCCTCCTGCCCGAAGGTCTCTACAGGCTCGCTTCCCCGAACTCCTTTCCAGTGGGCTTCAAAATGCTCCATGAGGTAGCACAGGGTCCAAACCACCTGGCGGAACATAGGGCCCAAGTGCTGTCCGGGATCCTTGGCGTCGTGGATTTTAGCGCCAAGATTTGACTGGCAAATACGAAACCCCTGGGTGATTGCATTGGTGGTCATCCAAATATCAATACCAAAGCGTGCCACATCCGTTTCCCAAACGTCCTGCTCGGCATAAAACTTAGCCACTTCCCTGGAAATGGCAAAATCCCCGCCGATAGGTTGCCGGATACGCTTACCATAAAGGGCCCGGGTGATATTATACACGATGCTGTTTGTGATGGTCCCATCGTACTTATGGCGTAGGTAGACAGGGGAAACGAACTGGTAGTCCCTGCTGAGTACGGGGTCAAGGAGGTATTGTACCCAGTCGGAAGTGATACTCCGAAGATCAGAGTCCACCACTGCGCATGCCCCAACCTTTAGCCGATCAGCGGCCTCGAACACAGACCTGAGGGCAGTGCCTTTACCCCCCGGCCCCCTGTATATGGAGACAACCTTCTCCTGCCACGGCTTGATCTGGAACTCCCTGGCCACCTCCCGGGTGTCATCTGTAGAACCTCCGTCAGCAATGAAGATCACACTCCTTTGGTCTTTGTAGTGTTTGGCCAGGCCATGGGTAACCATCTGTATCACGTGGGCGATGGTCTTCTCATTATTGTAACAAGGGATACCCATAAGGATATCCGCGTGTTGGATTTCTTCTATCCTTTTTGATGTATAACCTCGCAAACTGGTGTCAAAGTGCATAGTCAGCCTCCCTTCCAATGAATTTAAATTTTTCTTAGCTTTTCCATCTGAACTTCCAGGGGTTCTACCTCTTCCTCCCGGCCTAACCTGCGAAGCCTCTCCTTAAGCTTTTCCATCTCCCGTTTGATCCGTGGCAATACTTCCTTCTCTATTTTCTCCCGCGCTGCATCGCCTGATTTCTTCATCTCCTCTAACAGGCGCTCCAATTCCTTTTCAAGTTTTTTGAATTCTTCACTTTCTGGAATTTTGCGCAGATCATCTGCAAACTCCTCCAATTGCTTCTTTAAATCATCAAGGGTTTTTCCAAAATCACCCCACTGTTGATTGGAGCGCGGTGAAGCCCTGGCGGTGCCAATGACAGTTGCACCATCTGTTAGCAGGGTTCCCCCTCTTGGGCTCTGGGTTATTTCAATGGCCTTTTTCCCTTCTTTTTCTGTATCCCATGTGATGAGAAACTTGGAGTGGTCTGTGGCAGCGTTTGCGAAGTCCTTTCTAATAACCACATCAACCACATAATACCCCTCTTCTGAATAAAATATGCCTGCCACTTGACCTACGTGATTCTGTTCAAAAATCACCCGGTCGCCTTTATTAAGACCCTGAATTTGATCATAGCGGACCTTGAGGTTAAGGCCTGTATCTTTGCACCCCAGAAAAACCAAGGCAACCAGCAATAGCATCGAAATTTTTTTGCCCATGCATCCTCCAACATTCAGTAAAGGCTTGATTCGATATCTTCATTCGCAGCCAATGGGGCCAACGATTCAGGCCCAAAATCAAGTTGGGTGAACAGTTTTTTTTCAACCTCTTTACATAGGTCAAAATTTATTCTAATTGCGTCTTCAAGTCCTTCCTGGTTCCCGCCATATCGCTCAATAAGATAGGCAAGGCGTTCTTCCAAGCTTACAATTTTATCATGATTCACGCGTTTGTCAGCATAAAATACGATTTCTTTTTCTGAATACCTGCCATTCAAGCTGTAGTTTTTCAGTCTGATATGCTCTCCTACGATATCGGCAATTTCTTCAAGATTGTTCTGGAGACAGATTTGTCTCCCTATTTCAGCATGGTCTTCGCCGGAATTGAGAGAGGAAGTTTTTCCAATATCATGCAGGAGTGATCCTGCAATGGTCTTTTTGACTGAGATATCCAGTCCGGCATCACTGAGACCTTTTGCAATCAGATGTGCAACCTTTGCAACTACCACAGAGTGGGCCTTTATGTTCTCAAGCATCTGGTATGTATCCATAAGGCGAAAACAGGTTTCAATTGAGGGAATCATTTCTTTTTCTCCATATGACACAAGTAGTTCGCTTCGCTTCCCGCCAAGATATCGACATATGGCAATAAAAAGATGCCATATGTCGATATCTATTTTGTGCCATATGGCCCAAAAGAAGGCGGGACTGTAACAGCGACCCTCCTGGCAAGGGTAGCTTAAAATAGGGATAATATTGAAATTATCAAGTCCGAAACCTCTATTCAAGTGAAAAACAAAAGCCAGGTGGATTGAGGCAGCACCTAAAGGGGAGTTGACAAAGGGTGATGTTTCCGTTAAGTTCGCTACCGGATATCATTAAAGTTGTCAAAGGAGTTCAGCCATTTCTGATTTCTCACAGACCAGTGCACAGATTACCACGTTTCATATTTTCCGGCAGGATCGAAAATACCTGAGATCCCAACTCAGGCTCCATTCCAAGTGGAAGAAGACCGTCCTGATTGTCCCGCTGCTTGCCAGTGAGTATACTGATCCGGACAATCTGCCCATATTTCAAAACATCCTTAGGCAACTTAAGGGCATCACATACGTGTCGAGCATTATTTTTGGCCTCGACAGGGCCAGCGAAGAAGAGGCGTTTGTCCTAAGGGATCTAATAATGTCCGCTGGGATAAGAAATTCCTTGATCCAATGGAATGATGGGCCAGGCTTCAGTAAAATTTACAACCAGCTAAATGAAGCAGGATTTAATATCAGCGAGCCCGGCAAGGGCAAAAATATGTTTCTCAGTTTTGGGATTGCTATCGCATTGGGGGCTCACTCCATAGGCCTGATTGATGCCGATATCAGGACCTTTAAGCGTACACAGCTCGACAGGCTTTTTTATCCGGTTGTCGCCTTGAACTATGATTTTTCAAAGGCATTTTACGCCAGAATTATGGAAAGACAAATCTACGGCCGGGTAAAACGGCTGCTAATTGACCCCTTACTGCTTTCCCTCAAAAGAAAATTTACCGAAAGCAATCAAGAAAAGATGCTAAACCTGATTGAATTTCTTCTGGGGTTTAAATATCAGCTTTCCGGCGAAGTGGCATTTCATGTGGACCTTTTGAAAAGGATGCGCTTTGCCACCAATTGGGGCGTGGAGATATTTACACTCATTGAGGTTTACCGGAAGGCCTCTTCCACGGCCCAGGTCATGTTCTCCAGAGAACCTTTCGATCATAAACATCAGAATGCCTCCCCAAAAGACCCAAGCACGGGCCTTAATCGGATGGCTATCGACATTGTCACTACCCTGATGAATGCCCTGATTATTGAAGAAGGCCTCGAAATTCCTGACACCTTCTTCAGGGACCTGGCAGTAATGTATCAAGCCGTGGCAGAAGACCAAATCAGGAAATATTCCGAGGACGCAGATTTCAGCAATCTTAAATACGATCGGGACAGCGAAGAATACATGGTGAGACATGTCTTCCGCAGTTCCATCGTTCATGCAGGTGAAGTCCTCACTGCGCCATACCGGATGACCGAGAGACTTCTCAGGTTTGTCAATTCCCATTCAGAATTTAAGCCCTTTCTTCAAAACGGCCTTGCTGAAACCATCCTTGAGGTTGAACGTAAAAAAGAACAGAGCGTATTCGAAATGCCTCAGACCGTTTCATGGGAGCGGGTATCAAACAAGCTGCCGCGGATCTTTTACGACCTGATTGAGGTTGTGGAAAATGAGAAAAGGCGCTTTTTCTAAAGATGGAGAAAACGTCTTTTATGGGTGCAAGTGTCACTGCTAAGTTCTCAAGCACCACATTTTTCATAATTTTTTCCGACTTAGACGGTACCCTTCTGGATCATAACACCTATGGATGGCAAGAGGCTCAACCGGCCCTCAATCTGTGCAAAAAACTTCATGTTCCAGTTGTTTTAGTCTCCAGCAAAACCAGGGCCGAAATGGAGTTTTTACGCGGCAAGTTATCCATATCCGCCCCGTTTGTCTCTGAAAATGGTGGCGGCATTTTTTTCCCAAGTGACAGCTTTAAGGAACCTCCCGCCGGGGCCTCTTTCGATAAGGGCCTTTGGAAATGGTCCCTTGGCTTATCCTATGCCCATTTGGTCAGGGGTCTTCAAGAGATTCGTGACGAATTAAGATGGAACATCAAGGGCTTTTCCGACATGGGTATTGAAGAAATTTCACAGCTTACAGGGCTTGACCATAAGAGTTCTCGTCTGGCCGCTATGCGGGAGTTTGACGAACCCTTTCTCGTTCTTAAAAAACAAGCCGTTGACGAGAATGCCCTCCATAAGGCTGCGGACAAAAGGGGGCTTACTGTCACATCTGGCGGAAGGTTTTATCATCTTCAGGGAAAAAATGACAAAGGGAAGGCCATGGAAAAGATTATTGCCTGGTACAAGCATGAATATAAGCAGGTCTTTTCTATTGTGCTCGGGGACAGCCCAAATGATTTTTCCATGCTTGAACTTGCCGATTTTCCTGTTCTTATCCGTTCACAACGCGAGTTTCCGGAGCTAAAAGGGGAAATTCCCCGGCTTATGGTTACCCGTGAGATTGGGCCAAAAGGCTGGAATAAAGCCATATTAGACATTCTTGGCAAGAAGGAGGAAGAGCGTAATGTCTAATCCATTAGAAAATGAGATTAACCCGGAAGGTATAGAAAAAGCGGAGATGGTAGTATGTATACCTTCATATAATGAGGCCGATTCAATCAGCAATCCCACGATCCAGGCTGATAAAGGGCTGGTAAAATACTTCCGTGATTCGTCTTCTGTGATTATAAATTGTGATAATGATTCTCCTGATAATACCAGGCAGGCGTTTCTGGACACCCCCACCAAGGTACCCAAGATCTATCTTTCCACGCCTCCTGGCATAAAAGGCAAAGGGAACAATTTTAAAAATCTCTTCCAGAAGGTGGTTGATCTCGGCGCAAAGGCAGTGGTGGTGGTTGATGCGGATTTGAAAAGCATTACTCCTGAATGGATCAAGCATCTGGGAGAGCCACTATTCAGTGAGTTCTCATATGTGACGCCCCTGTATGTAAGGCATAAATATGATGGCACAATCACTAATGGGATTGCCTATCCTATGTCAAGGGCATTATATGGCAGTAGAGTCCGTCAGCCAATTGGAGGTGATTTCGGTTTCAGCGGAGAACTGGGAGCGGTTTATCTAAAAAATAAAGCGTGGGACGATTCGGTGGCGAATTTTGGTATTGATATCTGGATGACGACCCTTGCCATTAACCAGCGGATTCAAATCTGCCAGTCCTTTATGGGGAGGCCAAAGATTCATCGAACCAAAGATCCAGGGGCCCACCTGGGACCTATGTTCAGGCAAGTGGTTGGTACCATTTTTTCCATGATGGGTCACTTTGAACCATTCTGGTCAAAGGTCAAATACAGCAGACCCACCGCAATTTACGGTTTTGGCCTTGGAGAGGTAGAAATGCCTCCCAAGGTTGAAGTAAATACCCAAAATTTATTGGGGAAATTTCACAGCGGATTTGATGACTATCACAGTCTATGGGAAGA
>JAKLQB010000769.1 GCA_022013615.1 Desulfobacterales bacterium
GGCAATGGGTACCACGAAAAGGACGTCAGTGCATTTTTCTTCGGCCATTGACTCAATTATCCACTTGGGATCTTTTAACTCTCTGAGAAGTGTGCCCGTGGCGCCTGTGGCATAAAAGGGGGCCCACAGAAACATGGTTCCACTATGATATAGCGGGAGAAAGAATAGATAATTGTCATTCTTTTCAACAAAATAACTCATGCCATTACCTATGGCCGTATTATTCAGAGAATAGTGGGTATGCATTACGGGTTTTGGTTTGCCTGTGGTGCCGGAGGTGAACATCATGGCCAGATCATGCTGGTCATTTACATCCACGATGGCCTCGGAAATGTCATCAGACGCAGCAATGGTCTTATAGTCGATCATATCCTCCGGAACATCCCCGCCGACGCAGATATATTTTTCAACCGTGGTCAGATCCTTCTGGACGGGCTGAACCACAGGGAGAAATTCTGGCCCCAGGAAGAAGACCTTGGGATCGCACACCTTAGCGGCATAAAGGATATCTGGACCCACAAACCTGAAATTCAGCGGCACAATCACGGCGCCAATCTTGATGATTCCGTAATAGGTGATAAGCCATTCCAGGGAATTGTTCTGGAGGTGCATTACATAGTCGCCGTCTTTGATCCCCAGTTCCTTTGACAGGTAGTTGGCCACCTTATTAATTTCATCATTAAACTGTTTCCATGTTAGTGTCCTTCTCTCGTTCGTGGCAGGAGTCCTCTCGATCAGGCAAATTTTATCACGCAGATGGCGGGCATGAAATGTTGCATATTTTGCATAGTTCATAGGTTTTTTCCCCTCCTTAATACAGAGATAGTCAAATAGTTGAGTCGTTAAGTGGTTGAGTAGGAAAATAATTACTATTATTTCCAGATGTTATAATTTTTCAAAGTAACATCTCAAAAAGTTGGGGCAAATCCGCTGGTGTAGGGCGGCATTTTATATGCCACCGTTATTGGCGGGGTATAAAACCCCGCCCTACAAGAAACGAACCCGAATTTATTGAGAACTTACTTTTCAAACACCGAATTTCCAATTTTCAAGCAAATAATGGATATGATCATTATAACAACAACTTAACAACTCAACTACTTAACCACTTGACGAGATCTGACATCCGTGAAAATTAGTCCAGGAAACCCATGACCCGTGGCAGCCATAAGGTTATGCCGGGCGTATAAGTGATAATTGCGAGAACAGCATACTGTATGAGAATAAATGGGATAACCGCTTTTGATACATAGACAAGGTCCTTGTTTGCAATAGCCCCGGTGATATACAGGCTCACACCCATGGGAGGCGTGCAATACCCGATGGCAAGGTTGACAGTAAGTATCAACCCGAAGTGCATGGGATCAATGCCGAACGGGGCAAGCATGGGCAGAAAGACCGGGCCTAAGATGAGTGTGGCCGATATAATATCCATAAACATTCCTATAACCACTAACATGATGTTAATGAGCAAAAGGAACATGATCGGCGAATGGACAGTTGCCAGAACAGCCTCTGTGATCTTGCCAGGTATGTCCTCTAAGGTCAGATAGCGACCAAAACAGGTGGCACCCGCAACAATAATCAGGAGTGTTGCAGAGGTTATGGCAGAATTTACGGTAATGTTAAAAACGTCTTTGAATTTTATGGATTTGTGAATAAAGAGCTCTACAATAAAGGCATAAACGCATGCCACCACAGCGGCCTCATTGGCTGTAAAGGCCCCAGAAAAGATACCGCCAAAGATGATTACAGGCAGCATGAGGGACCAGAAACCCTCCTTAAAGATCGCCAGGACCTCTTTGAAAGTCGGAACAGGCATTCGCACGAAATCGGTCTTTTTCCGGTGGACAAAATAGGTGTATAGAGACATCCCTATTATGATCAGAATACCGGGCAGGAATCCTGTGAGGAACAGGCCCTCGAGGGATACATTGCTGATCATGGAATAAAGGATCATCCCGATACTCGGCGGAATAATCACGCCAAGGTTAGGGGCCGTGGTCATAACTCCCACTGTGTATTTCTCTTGATACCCATTTTCCAGTAGCGCCGGGATCATAAACCCGCCCAGGGCCACCACCGTGGCAACAGTGGAGCCTGAGATAGCACCAAATAGCCCGCAACCTAATATCCCGGCCATACCGAGCCCGCCCGGCAGCCAGCTTACAACCACATTGGCCACTTTCATCAATTTGTCAACAATTGATCCTGCTGTCATTATATTGCCGCAAAGGATAAAATAGAGGACAACCACAAGGGCGAAGTTGTCCATGCTCCGGAAAATGCTTTGGGTCAGGAGAAGAATGGGAAGGTCTGTGAAAAGCAGAAAGCCTAAAACCGCCGTAAAAAAAAGGCACATGAACACAGGCACCATAGCGGCCATACACCCCAGGAGAATGAGCATCATAATAATATGGCTTTGTTCCATGTTGTGGTCCGCCTCCGCAATTTGGGAGTGAAAGCGCTAAAAAAACTCAAGCAGCATCAGGTTCTGAGCGCAGTTCCTGTATATCCTGGTGAATAACCTGGATGGTTCTAATAAACATGCCGATCCCCATTGCAGGCAATATGGCATATAGATATACTAAAGGGATTTCCATAATAATGGTTTTCTGGAAGGTCGCCATCTGAAGGGCAGCCATTTTGGTTCCATAATAGATCATCATGGAAGCAAAGATCAGGGTCGCTAAATTGCTGAAAAATGTAAGCGGGGTCTTTAAACTGGGAACGAGTTGAACCAGGGCGTCTATCTTTATCATGGAACGGGCCTTTATGGCGGCGCTGCACCCGATAAAGGTGGTCAGGATAATGACCTCCCTTACCAGTTCTTCTGACCAGGCAAGGGAGTAGTTAAAACCATACCTCAGGACTACGTTGACGAAAAGTGCGATAAGGGCCGCAGATGTTGAAATAAAAAGGACCCAGCGCTCAATGAAACTAAGTATCTTGTCAAGAACACCTAAGATTCTTAAAAACATGGGCAGCCCCCATAAAGATCAGCAGAGAGGGTATCACATACCCTCTCTGCCCGTTTCAGGTTTCATTTCAATTTACGGTTTGTAGCCCATTAAGTCCTGGACTTCTTTCAGATAGTTTGCCGGTTGGTATTTGTCGCCTTTGTATAATTTGTTGATTTCAGGTGCATACGTTACATGAACTAAATTTGCCTGCTTTATGAGAGTCTTCATATCATTGTCAGGCAATTTAAAAAATGTGACGCCGTATTTTTCCTGTGCGGCCTTGATCTGTTCTTTTTCCTGCTCGATATCCGCTTTACGGGCAACTGCATTCATATCCTTCACTGTGTCTATGAATATCTTCTGAAGGTCTTTGGGGAGCTTATTAAACCAGGCCTTGTTAAAAATACTTATAAAAAGGCC
>JAKLQB010000770.1 GCA_022013615.1 Desulfobacterales bacterium
ATATTCCTGAGCCTTAAACCTGGCAAATTCCTTACCATCTGGGTCAACCACCCTTATATGGCCATCGTAGAAGTTTACCTTGTTATTCTCGTCCACCAGCCCCATATAATACGTCCTGTGCTTATAAACATCTCCTGTGATAAGATCAAGATATTCCTTGTTTTTAAGCACTATATTATCCCAAAGTTCAAGTGCAACAAATACGGAAAATTCCACCAGGTATTCAGCCGCCCTTATGAAGCTCTTTCTTTCCTCCTCAGTTACAGGTTTTGACATTCCTCCGGGCAGCCCACAAACAGGATGAATAGACTTCCCCCCTATTGCTTCTATAACTCCTCTCAGCCTTTTCCTTACCTCTATGACTTTCCCTCCCACTTCCTTCCCGGCCTTGGTAATAACTCCCATGAAATTCCTTTCTCCGGCGGGTTTTCCTGGGCCAACAATAAAGTCGGGGCCACCAAGGAAAAAGAAATGCAATATGTGGTGTTCTGCAATGAAGGCATTATACATCAACTCTCGTATCTTCTTTGCCGCTGAGGCCGGCTCAACCTTGAAAAGGTCATCAAGGGCCCTGGTCGATGCCATGTGGTGAGCTGTTGAACATCCGCCACAGATCCTTTGAGTTATTCTCGGCATCTCCTCGGCCGGTCTTCCCTCACAGAACTTCTCGAACCCGCGAAGATCTGGGACTTGAAAATAGGCTCTTTCAACCTCTCCTTCCTCATCAAGGAATATCTCTATCTTCCCATGCCCCTCAAGTCTGGTTACCGGGTCAATGGTTACCTTTCTCATTCTATCCTCCTATTCCGTTCTCCTTCTTGCAAGAAGAGAACCGGGCAGACTAAATCTATAAAACGTCCCTGCCGGGTCTACAATGCCATCGAGTAACTTATTAACATCTCTCTCTGTCATCCCTTCTTCTTCTTCAAGTCCCAATATGGATGCAATAATTGAAAGGGCTTTTGCTCCTTGATCTACAGTCCCTTTGGCAGGACCCATACAACCCATACACGGCATATTAGCCTTAATGCATCTTTCTCCACACCCGGAGCGGGTAACCGAACCAAGGCAGATTATTCCTTGCTCAAGGAAACACTTCCAGGGGCTAAGTTTAATTTCGTGCGGTCTTTTTATTTCCTGTATTGATACTCCCTCCCGTCTTTCCTCCGCCCTGGGGCATGTATCACATAAAGGTTTATCGGGAGCAAGCACTGCCCCCTTTTCAGGTAATTCTCCTTCAAGAATTGCATTTACCGCATTCATTATTAAATCGGGCGGCGGTGGACATCCTGGAAGGTAGTAGTCCACCGGGATGACCTGGTCCAAGGTCTTTACTGTATCATAAAACTCCGGTAGAGTGAGTTCACCAATATCAACGGCTGTCCGCTCCTGTGGAGTAATTCCCTCAGGATTTTCGACAGTTTGGACCTCCGTATAAACCCTTTGGAAAATCGTATCCCTTGTATAGAGGTTCCCCAGCCCTGGTATCCCTCCCATATGAGCACATGACCCAAAGGCGACTATGATTTGAGACTTTTGCCTTAAGAGCTTTGCCATTTCCTCCTGCTCACCCATCCTTACTGCCCCATTGATGAAGCTCACAGCTATATCACCATCTTCTAAGGCCTCAATATCCTTGCTCTTAAAATCAAAGAACGCAGGCCATAGGATAATATCCACAGCATCCATCACTTTCAGCAAATCTTCATCAAGGTTAATGACTGCTTCCTCACACCCGCCACATGAAGCGCACCAATAAAAAGCGACCTTTGGTTTAGTCATTTCTATCTCCCTTCTTTGGCGTTCACAGGTTTCCCGCCAAAAGCGGGACTGAAAGCGGGATTCAGGGTTATCTTAACCGTGAACCCTGAATCCCGCTTTTAGCGGGAAACCCCTAACGGTTACTTCCTTGCTTAGTTAGCGTCCATATTTAGCGCCAGCATTAGCTGGGAAAATTTTGAATTTCCTAATAGCACATTAAACAGAGGAATGATAGAGCTGAATGTATTAGGAATTTGAGATTGACACACAACTACGCTTACTCTAAATTATCAAGAAAGTGGTAGGCATTCAGCGGCTCTGATTTTCGATGAACCCTGAACCCATGAACGGTTACAGAAGGTGAAACCATGAATACATTTGAACCGAAAATTGTAGGGTTTTGTTGCAACTGGTGTGTCTATAGGGCGGCAGATTTAGCGGGAACAAGCCGCATCCATTATCCTGCCAATATAAGGATAATAAGGGTAATGTGTTCGGGAGCCGTTGACCCCATATATATCTTTGAGGCATTGAAAAGGGGAGCAGATGGGGTCTTTGTTGGAGGGTGACTCCTTGGAACCTGCCATTACCAGGCTGGTAATTACAAGGCTCGAAGGAGGATAATGCTTTTAAAGAGATTGATCTCCCAGTTGGGAATAGATCCCAGAAGGGTAAGACTTGAATGGATCTCCACGGCAGAGGGACGGAAATTTGCCCAGGTGATCACTGATTTTACCAATGAGATTAAAGAATTAGGGCCATACCGAATAAAGAGAGACGTCCGTTCTGAAGTTGCATAATGACGCAGGAAAACTTCTTGACAGTCCAAATTAATTCCAGTAAAAAAATGATACAATGTAACTATTTTGTAGCTACTGCTTTCCTCCCAGAAACCCTTTTTTACTTTGCTGATAGCCCGAAAGGAGGACTCTGATGGATCTTTTCAAAAATCTCACCGTATTATCCCTTGAACAGGCGACCGTTTTACCCTATTTGACTTACCGATTGGCCCACGACGGCATGCAGGTCATAAGACTGGAGCATCCCATATATGGGGACCCAAACCGGCTTATTGGCGAAAATGTGCTGGGAGAAGAGCGGATGAATGCCTATTACCTGTGCATTAATTCAGGTAAAAAGGCGCTTACGCTCAACCTCGGAGACCCGCAGGGCCAGGAAATCTTCCATTCTCTAATACAGGAGCTGAAAGTCGATATCTTTGCAACTAACCAGCTCCCCAGGAATTATCAAAAACTGGGGATTGATTACGAGGCCCTCAAGGCCCTGAAGCCGGAT
>JAKLQB010000771.1 GCA_022013615.1 Desulfobacterales bacterium
GTCGTGCAATTGCAGCTAACGCCGCGCTTCTTCCCTGGACGGGACAGAGGCTTTTGGTGGGAGCAAGCCGTGTTCTATAACCTGGATTTTTTTTTCTGCACTGGATAGGACCAAATGCGTGATACTACGACCTACCTGCTTCGACAGAACCACAACGACGTCCGCCAAACGGTAAAGTTGGCAATAACTCCATTTGGAAATCCATCGGCGGTCACCGTGCGGAAGGCCATTATGCGCCATGTAGACGATACGAAATCTGAGTAATCTGAGCAGGACAAAAAAAGCGATATCTAATAGGGGCACCATACACCACTGCACATGAATGATTTTCGTCGATTGACAAACACCTCTGACGATCACCTGGCACCATGCCGTAAAGTAACCGGCTGTGCGGATTAACCGCCATAGAATTCGCTTCTTTCGAAGCCCAGGCCAGCGCCTTTCCAAACGAAACACCCAGACCATCAGGTCTTCGCGAAGTCCGCATTCCTTGTACCAATTCAAATCCATCCAGTTGGTGGACGCTCGACATTGAACCTCTGAATGTGCTTTCAAGGCCCTGGCGAGACCTTCAGTATAAAATGGCGAGTTGCTGGTCAGGTCGACCATCTGCACCATATGGGGAAGGGATGCCGACCCGAACTTCCGCCCACGCTTTAAAGTTTCTTCAAGGAGCGCGCACAAGCGATGCGTATTTCGCACGATGTCAAAATGCGCTTCAGCATGCTCCCTAGCTGCTATCCCCATGGTCTTACGCAAACCCGCATCGACAATCAAACGCTCCATCGCTTCTGCCAAAGTACTGTCATCCTTGGGAGGCACGAGCAGGCCCACACGGCCGTTCGGCGCCGCCTGCGGTATGCCCCCCACCCGAGTTGCCAGGATCGGCAGACCGCTTGCGATCCCTTCCACCACCGTATTGGGCAACCCCTCCATATATGAGGGTAGTGATAGTAGATCCGAAGCCTGATAATAGTTATTGATCTGATCATGATCCACATGCCCCCGAAGCTCGATTCTCTTATTAAAAGGCGACTGGGCTACTCTTGCTTCAAACTCCCTGCGAGAGTGACCATCCCCGACAACCACCAACCGCACACTCGGATTTGCCTCAGCGATCTTGTCGAAGGCATCCACCAGCTCAAAGATGCCTTTTTCTCGCTTGATGTATCCGGTATAAAGGACCACGATTGACTTATCAGGCCATCCGAATTCTGCGCGTAACGCTTTATGTTGTTCTGCTTTCGCGGGACGAAATCTTTCAAGATCCGCTCCTCTAATAATACAGAATCCCTCACGTCGTCCCTCCGTCAAATCCTTTACGCGCAAGCACAGTGCTTCGCTTTCGCATATGATCACCTGACACCTAAGTAGACTGCTGGTAATAGTCTTAAACGCTCTCCTGGAAGTGTGCACGTCCGTGTTCAAATCACCGCCAATCGCCACACCAACACAGGAAATACCGAGAAAATCCGCTGCCATGCAACCCGCCCCGACATCACTTCTAAAGTCCTCCGCGAGAACCAAATCGAATCGCTTGTTTTTGGCCAGGCGCCGGATTGTTGATTTCATGCTCCACCACATGGCCCGGCCCTCATAACCTATGTACCATACACCCGGAGGCCGAACATACGCTGGCCGATGTACCTCAAAGCCTGAAACGTCTATAGGAGCGGTCTGAGAGCGATAACGCAGCCAGCGCTGAACATGAGTTAATAGTTGCGGAATATAGGGTACAGGTGATACGACGACGATATTGTGCCCCGCAGCGCGTAGCTGCTCCGCGCGCTTTAGTGCAAAGATACCGTGGCGCCGGTCAGATGCCTTTGGGAACAAGTGGCTGATCAACAGAATCCGCATAAATCCAGTTTATCTATCTCAGCGGCTTTGGACACGCTTGATGTCCTATTACCAAATCGCAATTCGTTCGCAATGAGGCGCAGATTTATCTACCCTTGAATAGCGACGAGTCCGTAAATGCGGCATTTAGAATTTTGCATTATCAACGGCCAATGCCCCGCATCCTCTCCATGCTTTTAAATCCAGTTGGGTATAATTTAGTAATGAATAGGCCAAAGCAATAGAGACCCAAAAGAATTTTGAGTATTGGTTCGTGAGTGTTAACGAAACAATCGCAACAAATGTCAATATGCAAAGAACCGATACTTTATTTTCACTGTCTGTTCTTATCACCACATAAGTAAGACCACCAATAAACCACATTAATATAAGAAAACCTACCACTCCCGTTTCTGCAAAGATTGAAATATATGTGTTATGCGGACCCCATCCTTCCCCTGTATATTTATTAAAGGTCGCATTGAAGTTATCTAATCCAACCCCTATAATGAAATTGTCATTAATCATTTTGCAGCCAACGCTCCATATCCAAAATCTCCCTGAAAGGGTAGTTTCTTCATAAGATGTAGTAGATTCAATACGATTTAAAGTCCATTGTCGGATGAGACCTTTTTGTAAACCGACGATGAGAACAGTGCTCAAAAGTAAGAAGATTATCAAGATGTTTGCCAAATTTTTCAGCCTGTTTCTATTCAATAATAAATAAACAAAAAGAGCCATGGACATTGCCACAACCGCGGTCCGGGATGCGCCTATGACCAAGCCGTATATAAATAGGATGCTAATCCCGTAAGGAATCAGTACCTTGTATTTTTTGAAATTGGGCCTAATAATCAGAATGACCAACAACATACCAATCCCAATGATGGCGGCGAATGTATTTGCATCCTGACCTTCTAAGGAAGCTCTCGCTCCGATATACGAATCGCCCAGGTAGTTAAGTGCGGATAGACATATTCCGGCCAGGCATCCGATAATGTACGCCCAGATGATGAGATAAATCCTTCTACTATTATTAGAACACAGGGAAATTGTTACTGCAAAGAAAAGCACAAGTTGAAATAACTTGACCAGGGTGGAATAATTCCCTTCAAATCTCACGGCTGCCCAAATCAGAAAGACGATTAAAGGAAGCAAAACCCTGAAATCTAACATGACTCTTTCCTTTCGGGCTAAGATGTGAAAACCAAAGGATATGAAGGTTATAATGCCTACTGCCTTTATTGCAGTGAAGCCTGAAGAAAACGCAACACTTGCCTCTAAGGGGATCATAAAAACCATAACCAGTAACCCCAGATATGGCCTGTAAAAAACGACCGCAGCACATATAGCTCCAATGATGATATGAATTGGTCCTATTTGATTGAGAAGCTCCATCATTTGACCTCAGCTCCCGAGGAGGGGATTCTTTTTTCTTAACTCGCGCCTTGCAAATATTTGATCTGCTGGATCGAATATTTCAAAAGCCCATGTTTTTCGTAGGTCAGTAGCATTTTTCGACTGAATCAGACTTTTAACAATCACTTTCTATTATCTTTGGGTTTCAGTCTTCCTGCGCCTTAGAAATAACAAACAGACCGTTTTGTCATTTCACGTCAAAAATAACCATATTTTCTATTCATCTTCCCAGCCAACCGATCGAATAGTTTCAATTGTTCCGATGATAAGCTCCGCCGCCACTTTTCGTCATAATATATACTGCTATTAGATCCAAGTCTCATTTTGGTGTTACCAAGTATGTGATGATTACTTTGTCTGAAATCTAAGCATTGGGGGGAATAGTCGACGCCAATGAAGTTACACAATTTCTTCAATTCATACTCAGGGTTAGTAGCCAGGTCTTTGTATAGTAATTGATATCTATGTTCCTTTTCAACATACTGGAGTGCTCTTTCAGCAAATCTGTTCACCTTTTTCCA